>JAAWBT010000052.1 GCA_022792835.1 Lachnospiraceae bacterium
CATCGGCTTTATGGGGGAATTCCCGAGTGGCCAAAGGGGGCAGACTGTAAATCTGTTAGCAGTGCTTTCGGTGGTTCGAATCCACCTTCCCCCACTCAGATACTTTATATTGATAATTTAATAATGTCGCGGGGTGGAGCAGTTCGGAAGCTCGTCGGGCTCATAACCCGAAGGTCGTAGGTTCAAATCCTACCCCCGCAACTAGGCACAGATGTGTCGCGCCCAGATAGCTCAGTTGGTAGAGCAGAGGACTGAAAATCCTCGTGTCGCTGGTTCGATTCCGGCTCTGGGCATTTTTTTATGTACAGAGGCGCGGAAAGGAGACTAGCTGCTTTGCATCGCAGCACGCGCCTCGCACGGTGAGCAGGAAGATCTCCTGCTCGATAAAAAGCAGAGGCGTAAAAGGCAGGAATAGTTCTTTCCAAGGAAAATGTGTGGAAAGAGAGGTTCCTGCCTTTTTGGCGCTATCCCAACATCACGTCTAAGAGCATCATGACGGCAAAGCCCATGACAATTCCCATGGTTGCAGAATAGGGCTGTGCTTTTTGATTTCTTTGACATTCTGGAATTAGTTCATGGACAGCGACTAAGATCATTGCTCCGGCAGCAAAAGACAAGGCGAAAGGCAGCATAGCTTCCACATAGACTACCAGCATGGCGCCAATGACCCCGGCAATGGGCTCTACAAGACCAGATGCCTGCCCTAAAAGGAAACTTTTCTTTCTGGAGTATCCTTCTCGTCTTAAGGGAATGGAAACCGCCGCGCCTTCTGGGAAATTTTGCAGGCCAATTCCAAGAGCGATGGTGATGGCTCCCATAAAGCTTTCCACAGGATGATTTCCGCCCTGGAGAGCACCAAAGGCGACACCTACAGCGAGACCTTCCGGGATATTGTGGAGAGTGATGGAAAGAATCAGCATGATAATGCGGTTTAATCGTTCGTTTGGTTTTCCCTGGGTACTGTTGGTTTTGTTTCTTGAGAAAGAGACAATTTTGTCGGAACCCCACATAAAGACTGCACCGGAAAGGAAACCCAGAGTGGCAACCATGTAGGCAGGCAGACCGGAAGCAGCCTCTGCCCGCTCAATGGCCGGCTGCAGAAGGGACCAAAAGCTAGCAGCAATCATGACACCGGAGGCAAAGCCCAGCATGAGATTTAAAGCCTTTGGATTGGGGGATTTAAAGAAAACAACAGTTGCAGCGCCTAAAGCTGTCACAAACCACGTTCCAAGGGTTGCAATCAGTGCCATAAGGACAATATTGTTCATTTTGTTGCACCTCCTATTAGTCAATATATTGGGAAAGGGCTGTACGGGTGAAATATATGTAGAAGAAATCGAAGGATTCGAGATAAATATCTTGTAATACCCTTCCAAGGTCTGTTATAATAAAAATGTTGTCCAGGAATGATAGGTTTTAGGATGGAAAAAATATTTATTTAAATAAAGAAAGAGGGAAAGAAAAGTGGCAGAAGAAAGAAAATGTTCTAATACCTCCTGTGGGAAGGAGTCTTGTGAAGGTTGCGATAAAGCGAAGGTAGATTTTTCTGCGCCTGCGAATGAGTTAAGCCATGTGAAAAAAGTGATCGGAGTGGTGAGCGGAAAAGGCGGCGTGGGAAAATCCCTGGTGACATCCCTTTTAGCCGTAACGATGAGTAAAAAAGGATATAAATGCGGGATTTTGGATGCAGACATCACAGGACCCTCTATTCCGAAAGCATTTGGCGTGAAAGATCGGATTATGGCCTCAAAAGACGGGATGCTGCCGGTTTACAGCAAAGAGGGCATTCCGGTTGTTTCCATTAATTTGCTTTTGGAAGATGATACGGATCCGGTGGTCTGGAGGGGACCTGTCATTGCGAATACAGTGAAACAGTTCTGGTCAGACGTGATTTGGGGAGATTTGGATTATCTTTTTGTAGATATGCCTCCAGGAACAGGCGATGTTCCATTGACAGTGTTCCAGTCTCTGCCGGTGGATGGAATCGTGGTGGTGGCTTCTCCTCAGGAGTTGGTGTCTATGATTGTAGCGAAGGCAGTTAAGATGGCGGAGTTTATGAATATCCCGGTGACTGGGCTGGTAGAAAATATGTCCTATTTCCGATGCCCGGATAACGGAAAAGATTATCAGATTTTTGGAGAAAGCCATATCAATGAAGTGGCAGAGAAACATGGGCTTCCTGTCCTTGCGAGGATTCCCATTGACCCGGCGCTGGCTATGGCCTGCGACAGCGGAAATATTGAGGATTTTGCAGGAACCTGCATGGATGAGGCAGTGAAGGCACTGGAGGAAGTATAAGAAATGAAGCTGATGATTGCATCAGATGTCCATGGTTCAGCTTATTATTGCAGAAAAATGCTGGAACGTTACCAGGAGGAGAAGGCAGAAAAGATTCTCCTCCTGGGGGATCTTCTATATCACGGGCCAAGGAATGAGCTGCCCAGAGAGTATGCTCCTAAAGAAGTGATTTTTATGTTAAACGAGGTACGGGAGGAGCTTCTGTGTGTGCGGGGAAACTGCGATGCCGAGGTGGACCAGATGGTATTAAAGTTTCCTATACTTTCGGATTCTTTAATTTTATATCTGGATAGCCGTATGGTTTTTGCGACCCATGGACATGTCTATCATGGAGAGAATCTGCCGCCTCTAAGAAAAGGGGATATTCTTCTTCATGGACACACACATATACAGGCAATGGAAAATAGAGGAGATTACTTCTATTTGAATCCGGGTTCTGTCTCTATTCCGAAAAACGGGAATGAGAATAGCTATATGGTCTATGAGGACGGGATTTTTATAATCAAGGATATGGAAGGCAGAAAAATCAGAGATTTTGTTATGGATTTGTGAATCGAAAATTTTTTTGATGGAAGAGGGAGTACAGATGGGCACGAAAGTAATGGAAACGAAGGAACGTCACGATAAAGGGTATAATTGTTGTCAGGCAGTTGCATGTACTTACTGTGAATTGTTTGGCATGGATGAAGCGACGGCTTTTAAAGCCTGCGAAGCTTTTGGAGCAGGGATGGGCGGCATGAAAGGCACTTGTGGAGCTGTTTCCGGGGCTGTATTTTTGGCAGGATTAAAGAATAGCTGTGGTGACCTGGAGAAGCCTTCCAGCAAAGGCCAGACCTATAAACTTTCCAGAGCAATAGCGGAACAGTTCCAGGAAAAAAATGGGAGTTTGGTCTGTGGAGAGTTGAAGGGAGTGGAAACAAAGCAGCCGCTTCGTTCCTGTGAAGGTTGTATTCTCGATGCCGCAGAGTTGGTGGAAAAAATTCTACTTGAAGAGGAATAATATTAAAAGAAATTATTTTATTTCTTTTAAATACTGGGAATTGCGAATGTCAAAATTATATGAACGTCTTGTGGCATATGGAAACGAAAATATTTCTCCTTTCCATATGCCTGGCCATAAAAGAAAGAGTGAAAAATATTCTTTTGAAAATCCCTTTGCTGTTGATATTACAGAGATTGATGGTTTTGACAATCTCCACCATCCTTCCGGAATTCTGAAAAAAGCGATGGTGGAAGCTTCTGGGTTTTATGGGTCAGAGAAAAGCTATTTCCTTATCAATGGAAGCAGCTGCGGAATTCTGGCTGCTATATCTGCCTGTGTTTCCTATGGAGAGAAAATAGTTGTTGCGAGGAATTCTCATAAATCCGTTTATCAAGGAATGGCTCTTCGTGGATTATTTCCAGTATATCTCTGTCCGGATCTGATTCCTGGCTGGAGGACAAATGGACCGGTCAGCCAGAAAGAAGTGGAAAGGGCAATTTTAGCTCATCCGGACACAAAAGCAGTGCTGGTCACTTCACCTACTTATGAAGGAGTCTGTTCTGATTTGAAAGGAATCTGTGAAACGGCCCATAAGAGAGGGGTTCCTGTAATTGTAGACGCTGCCCACGGGGCGCATTTTTCATTTTGGGGACTTTGTGAGTCTGCTGTTTCTTGTGGGGCGGATCTGGTGATCGAAAGTCTTCACAAAACGCTGCCTTCTCTGACACAGACGGCAATTATTCATAAAAATTCCGAATTAGTGGATGAAAGACAACTGGAATGGTATCTGCAGGTATATCAGACTTCCAGCCCTTCTTATGTGTTAATGGCTTCTATTGATTCTTGCATCACTTATATGGCAGGAGAACAGGGACAACGGGATATGGAAGTATATCTCTCAAGTCTCGCTAAATTTCGGGAGAACATGAGGAAACTTTCTCATGTGAAACTGATGTCTGGTGAGGAGTCAGGAGGATTTTTTTATGACAGTTCCAAGCTGGTAATCCGGGAGGAGGGCAGGAGCGGGAAAGAGCTCTATGACAGTTTAAGGCTTGAGTACAGAGTGCAGCCAGAAATGTGCGCGGAAGACTACGTGCTTCTCATGACTTCTGTGGCAGATGGTCCGGAGGATTTCCACCGTCTGTTTGAGGTTTTTGTGGATATTGAAAGAAATTGGAAAAAAGGCTGTGGAAAACCTGAGGGACATTCTGGGGCGTCTGCTTTTTCGAATCCTCAGGTGGTGTTTAGCCCGGGAGAAGCATTGGACAAAGAGCAGGTTCCCTGCTGTCTGAAGGAATGTGAGGGAAAGGTATCCGGGGAGTTTGCCTATATTTATCCTCCGGGGATCCCTTTGCTTGTGCCTGGGGAACGGATTACCGGGGAAATTCTGGAGGTACTTAAAAGGTATGAGGCAGGCGGCCTTGAAGTATTGGGAACAGAGAATTTTGCAGGCGGAGAAATTTCAGTGATCAGGGAAGAGGTGGCGGATTTTGGGCAGTATATTCTATCTGATGGGAAAGAGCGCTTCCGGTAAGGACAGCATGTTCCGCATGTTGGCGGAGGATAAGGAATTAGGTTTAAAGACGGTTACCATGTACACCACCAGGCCAAGACGAAGTGGGGAAGAAGACGGCAGGGAATATTTTTTCCGGCAGGAAGCATTTCTTTTGCAGAAACAGGAGGAAGGGCAGGTAATTGAGTGCCGTACTTATGAGACGGTACTTGGCCCCTGGCGTTATTTTACTCTGGATGACGGACAAATTGATCTTGGCAGGTTTCACTATTTGATGATGGGGACTCTGGAGTCCTATGAGAATACAAAAAAATATTTCGAGAGCCGCGGCAGACAGGTATTGTTTCCTGTTTATATTGAAGTAGAAGATGGAGAAAGACTGCTTCGGGCTGTCAAACGGGAAATGTGCGAGAAGGAACCGCATTATAAAGAGGTCTGCCGAAGATTTTTAGCGGACAGTGAGGATTTTAGCAGAGAACGTCTGGATCGGTTCGAAATTGACCGTGTTTTTCAAAATCAGGAGCTTTTGGTCTGTAAAGAGGAGATCAAAGCGGTTATTCTTGAAAAAATGAAAGAAAGTGTGGTATACTAAAATAGTAGATTGACTGAAAGTATGGTCTGAGATCTGAAAGGGAGGCGTGAAACGTGCTGGGATTTGAAGATATTTTGGGACATGAACAGATAAAAAATTATTTCAAGAATGCATTGGAGCGCCATCAGGTATCTCATGCTTACATTTTAACCGGCGAGGCAGGTATGGGGAGAAAGACCCTGGCCAATGCCTTTGCTATGGCCCTGCAGTGTGAGGGGGGCAGTGCGGATGCCTGCGGAACCTGTCATTCCTGCCGTCAATTTATGAGCGGGAACCATCCAGATGTGGTGTATCTGCGCCATGAGAAGCCGGGAAGTATCGGCGTAGATGACGTGCGGGAGCAGATCATCAATGATGTGGCCATTAAGCCTTACAGCAGTCCTTACAAAATTTATATTGTGGACCAGGCAGAGCTTTTGACTGTGGGGGCGCAGAATGCCCTTTTAAAAACCATAGAGGAACCGCCCGAATATGCAGTGATTTTTTTGCTGACAACAAATACGGAAGCCTTTCTGCCGACGATTCTGTCCAGGTGTACATTGCTGAAGTTAAAGCCTCTCTATGATAAGGTCATTAAGACTTATTTAAAGGAGCATGAGAAGGTGTCTGACCATCAGGCGGACATCTGTGCAGCATTTGCCAGGGGGAATCTGGGGAAGGCAGTTGCTCTGTCTTCTTCGGAAGAGTTTGCGAGGATGCAGGAGATTGTCCTGGGACTTCTTAAGCATGTGCCGGATATGGAAATCAGGGAAATGATGGTAATCCTGAAGGAAATGAAGGAAGCAAATCTGAATATTGGGGATTGTCTGGATTTTATGCAGCTTTGGTATCGGGATGTATTGATGTTTAAGGCTACGAGGGATACGTCCATGTTTATTTTTAAGGACGAATATAAATATATAAAAGAGGCAGCAGATCACAGCTCTTTTGACGGGATTGAGAAAATTTTGAAGGCGATTGATAAAGCTGGTGTGCGGTTGCGGGCAAATGTCAATTATGAGACAGCCATGGAACTTATGCTGTTGGTGATGAAGGAGAATTTTATATGACAAAAGTGATAGGTGTGCGTTTCCGCACAGCGGACAAAATATATTTTTTTGCACCAGGAGATCTGGACATTAAAAAGGGGCAGTATGTGATTGTGGAGACGGCCCGTGGTGTGGAATATGGCTATGTGGTCATGGGTGTGAAGGATGTGGACGACAGTAAAGTGGTGCAGCCTTTAAAGCCAGTACTTCGGATTGCCACGAAAGAGGATGAGGCCATAGAGGAAAAGAATAAAAAGAAGGAGCGGGAAGCTTTTAAGATATGCCAGAAAAAGATTGAAAAGCATAAGCTGGAGATGAAGCTCATTGATGCAGAATACACCTTTGACAATAACAAGGTGCTGTTTTATTTTACGGCTGACGGCCGGGTGGATTTTAGGGAGCTGGTGAAGGATCTTGCTTCTGTATTTAAGACCAGAATTGAGCTGCGCCAGATTGGTGTGCGGGATGAGACGAAAATTTTGGGAGGCGTGGGTATTTGCGGCAGAGCTCTTTGCTGCCATTCTTATCTGTCTGAATTTATTCCTGTGTCTATTAAGATGGCAAAGGAGCAGAATCTTTCCCTGAATCCCACAAAGATTTCCGGCACTTGCGGCAGATTGATGTGCTGTTTAAAAAATGAGGAAGAGACATACCGGTATTTAAACAGCAAGCTTCCGGGTGTAGGGGACCGGGTGACCACGGATGACGGATTAAAAGGTGAGGTGTCCAGTGTCAATGTACTGCGCCAGCGGGTAAAGGTAATTGTGTTTTTGGATAATGATGAAAAAGACATTCGGGAATACAAGGTGGAGCAGCTTAAGTTCCGTCCCAGACGGAAGAAGGAAAAAGAAAAATTAGATAAGAAGGAAGAACAGGAACTTAAGAAACTGGAGGCTCTGGAGAAAAGGGAAGGGAAATCAAAGCTTGGAGACGGCAATTAAGCTTCTAGAGCATGAGCGCATTGATGAGCTGCAGAGAAATGGCTACCGCATTATCCAGAATGAACAGGAATTTTGTTTCGGAATGGATGCGGTGCTTTTATCTGGCTTTGTCTCTGTAGAAAAGAAAGAACGGGTGCTGGATCTGGGAACAGGTACTGGTATTATTCCCATTCTCTTAGAAGCCAAGACAGAAGGAGAGCATTTTTCCGGGCTGGAGATTCAGGCTGGGATGGCAAAAATGGCTGGACGCAGTGTGGCGCTCAACGGATTGGAAGAAAAAATCAAGATTGTGACAGGAGATATCAAAGAGGCCTCGAAGATTTTCGGAAAGGCTTCTTTTGATGTGGTTACCTGTAATCCGCCTTATATGAACCAAAATCACGGGCTGAAAAATCCGAATCAGCCGAAAGCCATTGCCAGGCATGAGCTTTTGTGCACCTTTGAGGATGTAGCCAGGGAGGCGGCAGCGCTTCTCAAACCGGGAGGACGGTTTTATCTGGTTCACAGACCCCACAGACTGCCGGAATTGATTGGGACACTCAAGAATTACAGGCTGGAACCAAAACGGATGAAGTTGGTCCATCCCTATGCAGGATCGGAGGCCAACATGGTACTTTTGGAGGCATTCCGGGGAGGAAGGCCGCAGATGCGGGTGGAAGCGCCTATTATAGTGTATGAGCGGCCCGGGGTTTATACAAGAGAGATTTACGATATTTATGGATATTAACAGGGGGAGAATGCACATGGCCGGACAGCTTTATATCTGTGCTACGCCCATAGGGAATCTGGAAGATATTACCCTTCGGGTGCTCAGGACTTTAAAAGAAGTGGATTTGATTGCAGCGGAAGACACGAGAAATACCATTAAATTGTTGAACCATTTTGAAATTAAGACTCCGATGACCAGCTATCACGAGTACAATAAGGTGGAGAAGGCCAAATATCTGGTGGAGCAGATGGAAGCAGGGACAACAGTGGCTTTGGTGACAGATGCGGGAACTCCAGCCATCTCTGACCCAGGGGAGGAACTGGTGTGCAGATGCTGGGAAGCGGGAATCCCTCTGACATCTCTTCCCGGCCCGGCGGCCTGTGTGACAGCCCTCACAGTTTCCGGCCTGCCCACAAGAAGATTTTGTTTTGAAGCCTTTCTTCCGCCGGATAAAAAGGAGCGGAGAGAGGTTTTAAAGGAACTGGAAAACGAGACCAGAACGATGATTCTTTATGAGGCCCCTCATCGTCTTGTGCGGACCATGAGGGAACTTTATGGAGTGTTGGGAAACAGAAGAATTTCTCTATGTAAAGAGCTTACTAAGATTTTTGAACAGGTATTCCGAACAACTCTCGAAGAGGCAATTTCCCGGTTTGAGTCAGAGACGCCAAAAGGAGAGCAGGTGCTTGTCATTGAGGGAAAAAGCAGATGGGAGATTAAGGAGGAGGAGGAACAAAGCTGGATGAATCTTTCTTTGAAGGAACATCTGGAATACTATCTGGATCAGGGTGCAGAGAAAAAAGAGGCTATGCGGATGGTGGCAAAGGACAGAGGAATCTCCAGACGGGATGTGTATCAGGGACTTTTGTGAAAAGAAAAAGACAGCGGAGAGTTCGCTGTCTTGATTATTTAGTCGGATTTTGTATTTCCAGACTTGCTTTTGCTTCTTCTTCTCTCCAGGCTCTTTCCCATTCGCCAAATGCTTTTAGTTCTGCTTCAAAAAATTTCCTGTCCTCTTCCATAATTTCTTCCGCTTCTTCCGGGGTATAAATTTTAAAAAAAGACGGCAGATACATAGGGGGTTCTCCAACCGTATCGTGTTTCCAGGGAGCATCAATCGAAGAAAGATATTTCCAGTAAAAAGTTTTTAATAATCGCCATATTTTTTGCTTTAAAGTCTTTTTCTGGGCCATTAAAAATTCCCCCTTTCTATCTCTATTATACTAGTAAAGTAGAAGAGATGTCAATGACACCATTAGTAAGAATCATGGTAATACCAGGAAAAAATGGATTTTTATGGCAAAATAGTTGCTGGGTGGTCATGAATCTCATCTTGTCAAAAGAGGAAGTTCTATGTTATAATTTCATAAGAAAGTACAAGTCTGTTTTTAAAATGGAAAATACGATTAGGAGGAACGGAAATGAAAAAACTGACCATGAAAAAGGGTGGAGAGTGTATGGCTTGTCTGGCCTGTGTATCTGCCTGTTCTGAGGCTTTTTATAAGGAATTTGACCCGGGAAAAGCCTGTATCCGTGTTGAAGAGAAAAAAGAGGTTGTGAAGCCGACCTTATGCATCCAGTGCGGCAAGTGTGCCAGAACTTGTGAGCATGGAGCGATCAAGCAGAACGCAAAGGGTACATATGTGATTGATAAGAAGCTCTGTGTGGGCTGCGGCAAATGTGTGGAGGCATGTCCCATGGGTGTTATGGTGATGCCTGCCGGAGCGGCCAATCCCAGCAAGTGCATTGCCTGCGGCATCTGTGCAAAGGCATGTCCTATGGAGATCTTAGAGGTCGTGGAGAGCTAAAGGTGATAAAAATCCGCCGTGTTGCTGGAAAAGGCATGCGGCGGATTTTTTTCGTTTGTAAAGAAATAAAATTATTTACAAAGAAAACTCTTTCTTTAAGGTATCTGTCATCACATCAATAGGAGCTTCTACTCCGGTCCAGAGGGTAAAGTTTAAAGCTCCCTGGTTTACCAGCATTCCCAATCCGTTTATGGTATGGGCGCCCCGTTTTCCTGCTTCCTGGAGGAACAAGGTATTGGGGTCGTTGAAGACCACATCGCTGACTACCATCTTGGAAGTCACTGTGTCATAATCTACATCAGGTTTGCTGTTTACATCAGGATAGAGACCAATGCAGGTGGCATTGATAAAAATATCTGTACCAGGGGCGACTTTATAAGTGGAGGACCAGGGGGCATATTCGGCTTGGGAGCTGGTCTTTTCTCTGATGAGGCGGACCAGGTCTTCCCCGCGCTTTTTATTTCGGTTGACAATGATGATCTTTTTCGCTCCGGCCAGAGCGCATTCTACCCCGATTGCTTTGGCAGCGCCGCCGGCGCCCAGGATGACCGCCTGTTTTCCTTCTACAGAAACGCCTTCATTTTTTAGGGAAATCAGAAAACCCTTACCGTCCGTATTCTCGCCCCAGAGTTTTCCGTCTCTGTTCACAACCATATTGACAGCTCCGATAATTTCAGCAGCTTCGGAGAGCTCGTCCAGATAGTTTAACACGTTGACTTTATGAGGGATGGTCAAATTGATTCCTTTCATGCCAAAGGCCTTTACGCCTTTCATAGCAGCCTCCAGATCGTCTTTTTCCACTTTGACAGTGAGATAACGAAAGTTCAATCCTTTTGCGGCAAAGGCTGCCTCCTCCATGACGCCGGTGGGATTTTCGTCAATGGGATTTCCGAAAGCTCCGACCAGCTCTGCGCGATAATTTTTGCCCATGTTGCGACCTCCTGATTTTTATAGTTTAAATGATCCAGTTTATTTCCAGCATAAAACACCACTTTCAGTATACCACAAATTTTCCGCCGGGAAAACAAAAGCTTTCATAAAAATAAGGGTTCATGCTATAATGAATGAACGGACAGAGGGAGGAGAATATGGTAAATTATCGTGCTGTTTTTTGTGATATCGACGGGACATTGCTTACAAGTGATCATCGGGTCACGCCGGATACGGCGAAAAAAATCAGGGAGCTTTCCGGGAAGGGAATTCCTTTTGTTCTGACTTCCAGCCGCATGCCGGCCGCTATCTATCCCATTCAGGAGGAGATTGGTTTTCACAGTCCGATTGTCAGTTACGGAGGCGGCCTTATTCTGGATAAAGATAGGAAACCTGTGGCGAGTATCGGGCTGCCGCAAAAGCTGGCATCTGAGATTCAGAGGGAATTTCCACCGGAAACGGAGGAATGGTGTTTCTGTGCCTATTCCGGGGATCTGTGGATGGTTAAGGATAAAGAGCATCCTCTTGTACGAATGGAGGAAAAAATCACCTCAGCCTGTGCTGTGGAGGGAAGACCGGAAGAACTGCTTTCCGCAGATGGGCTCATTCACAAGCTTTGGGGAATCGGACCGGAGAAGCTTCTGGATGATATGGCTGCACGGCTGAAAAGGAGATTTCCCCAGTGTGTTTTTTGTAAATCGGCTCCTCATCTTTTGGAAATTACAGACAGGCGGGCTTCTAAGTCCCAGGCTGTCCACATTTTATGCAGAGAATGGGGGATAACTCCGGCAGAAACGGTTTCCTTTGGGGATAATTATAATGATATTGATATGCTGAAGGCTACAGGGCACAGCATTGCCATGGGAAACGGACCAGAAGAGGTAAAGAGAGCAGCTTTGGAGGTCACTGCGGACAGTGACCATGAGGGACTTTTGCTGGCTCTGACCCGTTTGTTTCCATGAAGGGAACAAACCGGACGGACATGTCCCATCCATTTGCTGTGGGGGATTTGATTCTGGTGAACATGGCAGGAGGAAGGAAGATTGAAAGATGATATGGTTGTAGTGCCTGCAGTCATGCGGACACTTAATGTTATAGAAGCGTTGTTTTTCAGCGGGGGACCGAAATCACTTAATGAGCTGTCAAAGGAACTTAAAATTCCAACGGCTTCCCTGTTCCGTATTATGAAAAATTTGGCCAGCCGGGAGTATGTGACTGTTCTTGCCGGTCCGCCGGTTCGTTATACCATCGGCCATAAGCCGTTTCAGCTTGTGACCGGCTATTGGAACCGGACGGATAGAAAGCATGTCATTAAGCCTATCATGCAGGAGTTGACGGCGAAAACAAACCAGACAGCCCAGTATGCGGTTTTTCAGAACGGGCAGTTTATTTATACGGAACAGGCACTCTCAGCGGCGGAGCTCAACGTACTGGCTCAGCTTTATATGCCTTTGGAGATCAATACCAGTGCCGGGGCAAAGGTCATTCTTGCCCACCAGAGCGAGGAAGTCCGGGAACAGTATTTGGCCGGAATCACACTTCACAAACGAACGTCCCGTACCATTGACAATATGGATGCTTTGCGGACGGAGCTGGCCCTCACGAAGAGACGGGGCTATGGTATGGATGACGAGGAATTTACGGTGGGAATCGGCTGCATGGCAGTCCCGGTATTCGATGGAGAAGGCCAGTGTACAGCCGCTCTGGGAGTCACCGGATATATCGAGGAATACCGGAATCCGAAAAATTTTGAGCATATCAAAAGGTGTCTCTTTGAGGCGGCCGGAGAGCTTGCAGAGAAGTTAAACTAGAACAGATACCGACTGGCGTTCGCGAAATAAAAAGAAAATTCGTTGTGTTGTAGCCTGAATTGCAGAAAAACGCCTCTGATTTCCTTAAGCAGACGATAGGAAGGTTTTGCCGATTTTGCGAGCATAGCACAGGACATTTCGCTGCCTGCCTCTATAGCAGCGAGAATGGCCTGTAATAAGCGGCGGAGCAAAATGGGTAAAACCGACGTGTCTGTGGAGGAAACTAGAGGCGTTTTTCGTTGACAGATCAAAATACAACGAATTTTTTTTGGATTTTTTGAAGCTCCCCGGCCGGCACTCTCTTCTAGTTTACGGACGGATTTTCGCAGATCCCCACAAAGAGCAGCGCTCCGTTTGTCCCTGTGATCCCGTAGAGGAAGGGGCGGGTGAGGCACATGTCTGCCCGTCCGTTTGGAATTGCTTCTCCGGCATATTCGATGAGAGTGAAGGCGGAGGTGACACCCAGGTGATTCAGGGTTTCTTTCAGGTCCAGACTGGAAGTAAAGTCGAATTTAGGAATCTGCCAGACCACTTCTCCCATGTACTCTTCACCGCCCTCGAAGACCTCCCGTATTTTTTCCGGCGTGTCGATGAGGCTCTGGGGAGAGATGCCCTCGTCGGGGAGGATGAAGACCATGGTATTGTTTTTTAAGTTCAGGTAAGAACGGCTTCTTCATTGGGCGCGAGGGCTGGAGTGAGGCCGCCGTTTGTCTGTTCAGCGATCCAGGAGGACATGGCTTTTGCTGTCATTTCACTCCCAAGATCCCCGGAAAAAACAGAAGAATAAAAGTTTTCTGCCGCTCCTTCAATGAATTTCTGTTTCCAGGAGGCGTCTGCGTCCATCCAGAGAGAGTTGGCGATTTTCCGAATGCCGATTTCATTGTTCTGGTAGGAGATACGGAAAAAGTTGCCGCACTGGTCTGCCAAAGTATCTGTGTCAGAAGCGTTCAAAAGGGCGAGAAGCTCCTCTTGTGTCTCTCCTCCTGCGCCCGTGGCGGCCAAAGCCAGGGCATAATATAAAGAAAGAGGAGAGTAATTGACGTTTTCTTCTCTTTCGGAGAGCAGGGCGGAGGCAGTTTTATAGGAGAAGGCCACAAGGCCTTCCGTAAAGGAATCTTCAACAGGATTTTCGTCTCGGATTTTCCAGACAGCTTCCAGATCGTCATAGGCGCAGGCTTCTGGCATGGAGACAGGATGAAGCGGTGTGCAGGCCCACGGGGCGGGTGCCGGGGCTTTTTTAAATCTTGTGCCGGACAGGGCGAAAAACAGGATGGCTCCGAAAAGAAGCAGGAGGAAGGCGGCAGCAGGCTTCCGGTTAAAAGTATGTTCTACTTCTTGTCTTTCATTCTTTTTTTTATTCATAGGTATTGTCCCCCCTTCTATAATATAGGTACGATTTATCTGTAAAAGAGAAAATGCTCTGTGTAGTTCGTTTTATCGAACAATACAGGGCATAAGTGTTTATGGTTCAGAATTTTTTTGTAAGCTCCAAAAGTGTGCGGTCCGCGCGGTCAAGATGAGTTTTCAGCTCCAGAACTGCCGCCTCTTTTTTCTTGCTGAAAATGTAATCGAGCAGGCGCAGGTGTTCTGCCCTTGAGAGATAATTGTTCTCCATGTTGTCGCTGTCATAGATGACGAGCAGGGAAATCAAATCTTTGACCTGGCTGTATTGTGTGATGATAAAGTCGTTATGAGAGGCAAGGACAAAATCTGGCCTTTGTCCCAACAAGCCTGCGATCGGCCAGTTCACGAAGGGCTGCACCGGC
This sequence comes from Lachnospiraceae bacterium, assembly GCA_022792835.1. Lineage (GTDB taxonomy): Bacteria > Bacillota > Clostridia > Lachnospirales > Lachnospiraceae > Lientehia. The sequence continues at coordinate 14,379 of JAAWBT010000052.1, forward strand.
ATGATAATTATCATATGAGGGTTTGCTCATTTTATAGTATCATAGCGTCTGTGGTGGTAAATGTCAATGGCAGAAATGAAAGAACGGCCAGTGAATACTTTGATCTCTTTTTAATTTGTAAATATAAGATATTTCATGCGTTTTGTACAATTCTGTCTGTCGATATTTGTGAAATGGATGAAGACAGACGGAATTGGCCGTATCTGCCGGAACAGAATCAATTTTATGGAGAGGGGTCCCACGGGGCGCTGGCCATGACGACACCAGGTGACACTACAATGGCAAGTAAAAAAGAGGTAGAAACTCTTATGAACGGCGCGGGTGCAGAGGTAAATTTTTTCTGACCCCCGAAGTTATTACTTCGAGGGTCTTTGTCATGTTCCAAATAGACAAAAAAATATCTTGACAATCAAACAAAAACCCTCTATACTGTCATATAGTTTGATATTCAAATAATAAGGATATAGAAGTATTATGCAAGTGAGTATAATTGGAACCGGGAGTTATGTACCGGAGAGGGTACTGACAAATGAAGACCTGGAAGGGATGGTGGAGACCAGCGATGCCTGGATCAGAGAGCGGACCGGGATTGGGAGCCGCCGGATCACGGAGGCGGGTACCACAGACATGGCGGTGCGTGCGGCAAAGCAGGCCATGGAGATGGCAGAGCTTTCGCCAGAGGAGCTGGATCTGATTGTAGTGGGCACTTCCACAGGGGACTGTCTGTTTCCGGGGACTGCCTGTGAGGTGCAGGCGGCCCTGGGAGCGGAACGTGCGGCCTGTTTTGACTTAAGTGCAGCTTGTTCTGGATTTTTGTTTTCTTTGAATACAGCCTGTGTCTATCTGGGATCAGGGGTTTACCGGACGGCCCTGGTGGTCGGGGCGGATACCCTTTCCAAAACAGTGGACTGGAGCGATCGGGGTACCTGTATTTTGTTCGGGGACGGAGCCGGGGCAGTGGTGCTTGGAAGGGAGAAAGCCGAGATGCCTGTCAGCCGGGTCGGGCCTTTTCTCATGAGGGCAGACGGAAGCCGGGGGGATGCGCTTTGCTGTACGGCGACGCCTCTCAGGAATCCTTTTATTAGGGAAGAAATCCTTCAAGAAAAGGCGGATTTCGGGTATCTGTCCATGAACGGCCAGGAGGTGTTTCGGTTTGCGGTGAAGACCGTGCCGGAGGCGTTGGAGGAGCTTCTTAAAGGGGCCGGGGTTTCGGCAGAGGAGATCCGGTATTTTGTGCTCCACCAGGCCAATGAGCGGATCATTGCGTCGGTGGCGAAACGGATGAAACAGCCCATATCCAAGTTTCCCATGAATCTGGGGCGTTACGGGAATACTTCCGGCGCCAGTATTCCCATTCTTCTGGATGAACTAAACCGGGAGGGGAAACTTCGGAGAGGAGATAAGATTGCTCTGGCCGGTTTTGGAGCGGGGCTTACCTGGGGCGCAACCTTTTTAGTATGGTAATTGTAATTATAGAAAGAGGATAAAGGAGATTGAAGAGATGTTTGAGAAGATGAAGGAAATTATTGCGGAGCAGTTGAATGTGGATGCAGAGAGTGTTATGGAGAATAGTTCTTTTAAGGATGATTTGGGAGCGGATTCTCTGGACTTGTTTGAGCTTGTGATGGCTCTGGAAGAAGAGTATGACGTGGAGATTCCCGCGGAGGATCTGGAGGAATTGACAACCGTGGGTGCTGTCATGGAGTATTTGAAGGGAAAGGGTGCAGAAGCATGAAAACCAGAGTGACGGAATGCCTCGGCATTCAATATCCCATTATTCAGGGCGGCATGGCCTGGGTGGCGGAGCATAATCTGGCGGCGGCTGTGTCGGAGGCCGGCGGGCTGGGCCTCATTGGTGCGGCCAATGCCCCGGCGGACTGGGTCCGCTCAGAGATCCGGAAGGCGAAGGAAATGACGAAGAAGCCTTTTGGCGTGAATATCATGCTTCTGAGTCCTTATGCCCAAGAGGTGGCAAAAGTTGTCGTTGAGGAAGGCGTGAAGGTGGTGACCACCGGCGCCGGAAGCCCGGAGAAGTTTCTGCCCATGTGGAAAGAGGCCGGGATCAAGGTGATTCCTGTGGTGGCTTCTGTGGCTCTCGCGAAGAGAATGGAGCGGAGCGGCGTGGACGCTGTGGTGGCGGAGGGATGTGAGTCTGGCGGCCATATCGGGGAGCTGACTACCATGGCGCTTCTGCCTCAGGTGGCGGATGCAGTGGAGATTCCGGTCATCGGCGCTGGCGGCGCCGGAGACGGAAGGGGCGTGGCGGCCATGTTCATGCTGGGCGCCGAGGCGGTCCAGATCGGGACCAGATTTGTGGTGGCCCATGAGTCCATTGTCCATGAAAATTATAAGAAAAAAATTCTCACGGCCAAGGATATTGACAGCGTGGTGACGGGCAGGAGTACGGGACATCCGGTGCGGACTCTGCGCAATAAGACCACCAGGGAATATCTGAAACTGGAAAAGGATGGCGCGACCTTTGAGGAGCTGGAGAACCTGACCATTGGGGGACTGAGAAAGGCTGTAATGGAAGGGGACGCAGACAGAGGAAGTGTCATGGCAGGACAGATCGCGGGGCTGATCAAGAAGGAACAGTCCTGTAAGGAGATCATAGAAGAGATGATAGCAGAGACCACCCGGGTATTTAAGGAGCGCAGTTCATGGGTAAAATAGCATATTTGTTTCCTGGCCAGGGGGCACAAAAGCCTGGAATGGGAAAAGATTTTTATGAGAACAGCGAGATTTCCAGGCGGATTTTTGACAAAGCCGGCGGTCTTTTGGGGTTGGATATGAAGACCCTCTGTTTTGAAGAGAATGAAGATTTGAACCGGACGGAGTTTACCCAGGCGGCTATGGTGACTGCCAGTCTCGCCATGGTGGCAGAGATTGACAGACGGCGGGAAGCGGGTACTCCGATTCGCAGACCGGACGTGACTGCCGGTTTAAGCCTTGGGGAGTACTGTGCCATGGCGGCGGCAGGAGCTATGGAGACTATGGACGCCATCACTCTGGTGAGGAAGCGGGGAATTTTTATGGAGGAAGCGGTCCCGGCCGGCGAGGGAGCCATGGCGGCGGTTCTTGCCATGAAGGCAGAGGATGTTTCCAAGGTGCTTGCTTCCATTCCGGGGGTTTGGATTGCCAATTATAACTGCCCCGGGCAGATTGTGATCTCGGGACAGAGGGAGGCGGTAGCGGATGCCGGAATGGCTCTTCGGGCTGCAGGTGCAAGGCGGGTGCTTCCCCTCAATGTGAGCGGGCCCTTTCATTCACCCTTACTTAAAGAAGCGGGAGATAAGCTGGCCGAACAGCTTGTGCCGGTAAAGCTTTCCGCGCCGAGGATTCCTTATGTGACCAATGTGACTGCCGGTTATGTGCGGGATGTGGAGCTTATGAAAGGGTATCTGAGGGATCAGGTTTCTTCTCCGGTGAAATGGCAGCAGAGTGTGGAGGCCATGGCGGCGGACGGCGTGGATACCTTTGTGGAGATCGGGCCGGGTAAGACTTTGACTTCATTTGTGAAAAAGATTGTGAAGGAAGCGGTTCTCATTAATGTGGAAACTTGGGAAGATCTTGGGAAGCTGGAAGAAGGAGGTCTGTCATGAATGAGCGGATCGCGGTGGTGACTGGAGCGTCCAAGGGAATTGGAAGGGCTATTGCCCTGGCCCTTGCGGCTGAGGGCTGTATGGTGGTCGTGAATTATAACGGCTCCAGAGAACGGGCGGAAGCGGTGGTCTTGGAGATCGAGACGGCTGGCGGAAAGGCTGTGGCCATGGGCTGCGATGTATCGGATTTTAAGGCGGCAGAGGATTTTTTTAAGATGGTTGTGGACTGGTATGGGCGCATCGACATTCTGGTCAATAATGCTGGGATTACAAAGGACGGACTCCTCATGAAAATGTCAGAGGAAGATTTTGACCGGGTGGTCGGTACGAATCTGAAGGGAGCTTTTAACTGTATCCGCCATGTCTCCAGGCAGATGTTAAAACAGCGGAGCGGGCGGATTGTCAATATTTCTTCGGTTTCAGGAGTCATGGGTAATGCAGGGCAGGCCAATTACTCGGCGTCGAAGGCTGGGGTGATCGGCCTGACCAAGTCGGCGGCCAGGGAACTTGCATCCAGGGGGATCACGGTCAATGCGGTGGCGCCTGGGTTTATTGACACGGAGATGACGCAGGCGCTCTCTGAGAAAGTGAAGGAGCAGGCTTGTGTTCAGATTCCTTTTGGGCGTTTTGGCAGGCCAGAGGACGTGGCGGAGGCTGTGGCTTTCCTTGCGTCGGAGCAGACCGGATATATTACCGGACAGGTGTTATGTGTAGACGGCGGAATGGCAATGTGAGAGGAGCAGGGTGATGAAGCGTCGAGTGGTTGTGACTGGCCTGGGGGCCGTTACCCCCATCGGGAATACGGTGGAGGAGTTTTGGAATGGGATAAAAAGCGGTCTGGTGGGGATCGGGGAGATTTCCCGGTTTGACACAGACGGCTTTAAGATAAAGCTGGCGGCACAGGTAAAGAACTTTGATGCCAAGGAGCGAATGGACGGGAAGGCCGCAAGGCGGATGGAACTTTTCGGCCAGTATGCGGTGGCGGCGGCGAAGGAGGCTCTGGAGGATTCAGGGCTTTCCATGGAGAGGGAGGATGCGTTCCGGGTGGGTGTGAGCATCGGCTCCGGGATTGGAAGCCTCCAGGCCATGGAACGGGAATACAAAAAGATGCTTGAGAAAGGGCCGGGGCGGGTGAACCCGTTGTTTGTGCCGCTTATGATCTCCAATATGGCGGCCGGCAATGTGGGAATTCAGCTGGGGCTTAAGGGAAAAAATATCAATGTGGTGACGGCCTGCGCCACGGGGACCCATTCCATCGGCGAGGCGTTTCGGAGTATTCAGTACGGAGATGCGGACGTGATGGCGGCGGGGGGCACAGAGGCCAGTATCACTCCCATCGGGGTGGCTGGGTTTTCCGCTCTGACGGCGCTCAGTGAGTCTACGGATCCGAAACGGGCGTCGATTCCTTTTGACAAGGAGCGGAATGGCTTTGTCATGGGTGAGGGAGCCGGCGTGGTGATTCTGGAGGAACTGGAACATGCGAAGGCCAGAAATGCCCGCATTTATGCGGAAGTGGCTGGTTATGGCGCCACCTGTGATGCTTATCACATCACCTCTCCGGCCGAGGATGGGGCCGGGGCGGCCAGGGCCATGACGGAGGCCATGAGGGATGCAGGCGTTTCGCCAGAGCAGGTGACTTACATTAATGCCCACGGTACAGGGACCCATCACAATGATTTGTTTGAAACCAGGGCCATTAAGGCGGCCTTCGGGAAGACGGCAGGCCGGGTGAAGATTAATTCGACCAAATCTATGATCGGCCATCTTCTGGGAGCGGCCGGGGGTGTGGAATTTATCACCTGTGTGAAGTCCATTGAGACAGGGTATATCCATCCGACAGTGGGCCTTCTTGTCCCGGATGTGGAATGTGACCTGGATTATACGGCGGGAGCCGGCGTTTCTATGGATGTGGAATATGCCCTCAGCAATTCTTTGGGCTTTGGAGGCCACAACGGTTCGATTCTGGTAAAACGGTACGAGGCGTGAGGAGGGGCATATGGAGTTTGAGAAGATTTTAAGGCTGGTGGAGACGGTTTCAGCTTCGGAACTTACAGGTTTTATGCTGGAGGAAAACGGGATGCGGCTTTCTCTGGAGAAACGGCCAGGGACCGGAGAGACGACGGCGCCGTCCATGGTTCCGGCGGGGATAGGTCCGGCTCCTGCTTTGCAGACGACAGTGCCGGTTCCTGTCATGCAGGGAGAAGGGCTTCCTGCGGCGCCTTCCGGGACAGATGCTCTTCTGGAGAGGCCCAAGGTGGGCGGGAACGGGGAGCTTTCGGGAGAGGAGATTGTGAAGGCTCCTCTGGTCGGGACTTTTTATGCGGCGCCTTCAGAGGATGCAGAACCCTTTGTGAAGACGGGGGATGCGGTGAAGAAGGGACAGGTGCTTGGAATTATTGAGGCTATGAAGCTGATGAATGAGATTGAAAGTGAGTATGACGGTGTGGTGGAAGCGATACTGATTTCCAATGAACAGGTGGTGGAGTATGGACAGCCGCTGTTTCGCATCCGCCGGAAAGGATAGAAGTTATGTTGGGAGTCAAGGAGATTGAGGCAATTATTCCCCATCGCCACCCCTTTTTGCTGGTGGACTGTATTGAGGAGTTGGAGCCGGGGAGCCGGGCGGTGGGTTATAAATGCGTGACTTTCCGGGAGGATTTTTTTCAGGGACATTTTCCAGAGGAACCGGTTATGCCGGGGGTATTGATCGTTGAGGCTTTAGCCCAGGTGGGGGCAGTGGCAGTGCTCAGCCTGGAAGACAATAGAGGAAAGACGGCCTATTTTGGCGCCATTAACAATGCCAGGTTCCGGAGAAAGGTGGTTCCCGGCGACAGGCTCCGGCTGGAATGTGAGATTGTGAAGAGCAAGGGCCCTGTGGGCGTGGGAAAGGCGACAGCGACAGTGGACGGCGAAGTAGCGGTGACGGCGGAGCTTACCTTCGTGACTAATTGATGGGAGGCACGGCATGTTTGACAAGGTTTTGATCGCCAACCGGGGAGAGATCGCGGTGCGGGTGATTCGTGCCTGCCGGGAAATGGGAATTGGGACGGTGGCCGTCTATTCGGAGGCGGACAGTGAGGCTCTCCATACACTCCTGGCGGACGAGGCCATCTGTATCGGGCCGGCGAAGTCTCAGGACAGTTATCTGAACATGGAGCGGATTTTGTCGGCGGCGGTGGCCATGGGGGCGGATGCCATCCATCCTGGCTTCGGCTTTCTTTCTGAGAATGCCCGGTTTGCGGAACTTTGCAGCCTCTGCGGCATGAAATTCATTGGGCCGGACAGCCAGGTTATTGCGAAAATGGGAAACAAGGCAGAGGCCAGGAATACCATGATTAAGGCCGGGGTACCTGTGGTTCCGGGAGGCGAGACGGCGGTGCGGACTCTAAAAGAAGCCAGGGCGGCGGCAGAAGAGGTCGGCTATCCGGTCATGATCAAGGCGGCTCTCGGCGGGGGCGGTAAGGGTATGCGGACGGTCCAGAATCCGGAGGAACTGGAGGCGGGCTTTTTGAATGCCCAGAGGGAAGCGGTCAAGGGTTTTTCGGATGATACCATGTATATAGAACGGTATGTGGAAAATCCCAGGCATATTGAGTTCCAGATTTTGGCAGATGAACACGGGAACGTGATTCATCTGGGAGAGCGGGATTGCTCTGTCCAGCGGAATCACCAGAAGTTGATCGAAGAGGCTCCTTCGGCTACGATTCCGGAAGAACTCCGGAGGGAAATGGGAAAGATGGCGGTGCGGGCGGCGAAGGCTGTCGGCTATACCAATGCCGGGACCGTTGAGTTTCTCGTGGATAAGGAAAACAGATATTATTTTATTGAGATGAATACAAGAATCCAGGTGGAGCATCCAGTGACGGAGGCAGTGACAGGCATGGATCTGATCAAGGCTCAGCTTCACATTGCGGCAGGAGAAGCCCTTAATTTTACCCAGGAGGAAGTGCAGCTTTCAGGCCATGCGATCGAGTGCAGGATCAATGCCAGAATGGCGGGGAAGCTTACCAATCTCCAGGTGCCCGGCGGCATGGGAATCCGGGTTGATTCGGCTATGTATAACGGATGTATGGTTCCCCCTTATTATGACGCCATGCTCTTAAAGCTCATTGTCCACGGGGGGGACCGGGCGGAGGCGCTGAAAAAAATTCAGTGTGCTCTGGGGGAGTTGGTCATCGAGGGAGTGGAGACGAACCTGGAGGAACAGTATGAGATATTCACTCATCCGGTCTATGAGGCCGGACCTGTGGATACAGGGTTTATAGAAAAATATTTTAAAGAGTAGATTTGGCCACACAGAACGAGATGAATTTGGGAAGGCCGGTGTGATATATGAGACGATTGTTCAAGAAGACTCCTTCTAATTCTTACATTAAGATAGAGACAAAAGGGACGAAGGCGCAGCCGGAGGTGCCCCAGGGAATGTGGCGCAAATGCAACAAATGCAGTGCGCCGATTTTTTCAGAGGACGTGAAGACGGGGAACTATATCTGTCCGAAATGCGGCGGATATTTCCGGGTTCACGCCAGGAGGCGGATCGAGATGCTGGCAGATGGGGGAAGCTTTGAGGAATGGGACGAGGGACTTCCTGTCTCCAATCCGCTGGGGCTTTCTGGATATCCGAAAAAGCTTTCGGAGCTTCGGGAGAAAACGGGGCTTGACGAGGCCGTGATCACAGGGAAAATGTCCATGGACGGCCATGAGACGGCGGTCGGTGTCATGGACGGTCGGTTTATCATGGGAAGTATGGGAAAAAATGTGGGAGAAAAGATTGCCGGGGCAACAGAGCGGGCCACGGCCCTTGGGCTTCCTCTGATCTTGTTCTGTTGTTCCGGCGGAGCCAGGATGCAGGAGGGGATTGTCTCTCTTATGCAGATGGCGAAAACGGCGGCGGCTCTGAAACGGCACAGCGACGCCGGGCTTCTTTTTATTTCTGTATTGACGGACCCCACCACCGGCGGGGTGACGGCCAGCTTTGCCATGCTGGGGGATGTCATTTTGGCGGAGCCAGGGGCTCTCATTGGCTTTGCCGGGCCCAGGGTTATTGAGCAGACCATCGGTCAGAAACTTCCAGAGGGGTTCCAGCGGGCGGAATTTTTGGTGGAGCATGGTTTTGTGGACGCGATTCTTCCCAGGGAAAAATCCAGAGAAATGTTGACCAGACTGTTGGCCTTCCATGAAAAGGCGGATGGGCGAATGGAGCCGGAGGGCAGGTCATGTATGCAGGAAGCTTTTAAGACCAAAGACGGCGGGTTATTGGAGAAAGCAGATGGGCAGAATGGAAGCGGGGGAGAGGAGATTATTTCTGCCTGGGAGCGGGTAAAGCGTTCCAGGAAACAGGGAAGGCTCACTGGGCTGGATTATATCCAGGAGATCTTTACGGATTTTACAGAGCTTCATGGAGACCGGGCTTATGGTGACGACAAAGCCATTGTGGGCGGAATCGCTTATTTTCATGGGAGACCGGTGACAGTCATTGCCCAGCAGAAGGGGCGGAACACCAGGGAAAACATTGAGCGGAATTTTTCCATGCCGTCCCCGGAGGGGTATCGGAAGGCACTGCGTCTGATGAGGGAGGCAGAGAAGTTTGGAAGGCCGGTGTTCTGTTTTATGGATACGCCGGGGGCTTTCTGCGGAATGGAGGCCGAGGAGCGGGGGCAGGGGGAAGCCATTGCGAGAAACCTGTTTGAGCTTTCAGCATTGAAGGTCCCGGTGCTTTCTGTGGTCATCGGCGAAGGCGGAAGCGGCGGGGCTCTGGCCCTGGCGGTGGCCGACGAGGTGTGGATGATGGAAAATGCGGTTTATTCGGTGCTCTCGCCGGAAGGCTTTGCGTCTATTCTCTGGAAGGACAGCAAACGGGCGGATGAGGCGGCGGAAGTTATGAAGATCACGGCAAAGGACCTGAAAGATCTGGGAATTGTGGAGCGGGTGATTCCGGAGGCTGTGCCTGTGGGAAAGAAAAACGCAAGGGAAATCTGTGAAAACCTGGAGGTGGGTTTTGAAGAATTTTTGGCCCGGTATGGGAAGTTGAGCGGGGAGGAACTTACAGCCCACAGATATGAGAGATTCCGGAATATATAAGGATGAATCCTGGAAAGGGATAAGGTATTATGAAAAGAAGGCCACTGATAATCGGAGAGTTAAAAGCAAAGCATCCACTGATCCAGGGCGGAATGGGAGTGGGAATCAGTTTGTCTGGCCTTGCGGGGGCTGTGGCGAAGGAGGGCGGAATTGGGATGATCTCCACGGCCCAGATCGGATTCCGGGAACCGGAATTTGCGCAGGCGCCCATAGAGACCAATTTGCGGTGTATCGGAAAGGAACTTGAGAAAGCGCGGAAAATTGCGCCGGATGGAATCATTGGCTGCAATATCATGGTAGCCACGAGACGCTATGAGGATTATGTGCGGGCGGCTGCAAAAGCCGGGGCTGACCTGATCGTATCGGGAGCGGGGCTTCCGGCAAAACTTCCGGAGCTTACAAAGGGCTTTCGGACGAAGCTTGCGCCCATTGTATCTTCTGTCAAAGCGGCAGCAGTGATCTGTAAGCTCTGGGACCGTCGTTATCAGACAGCGCCGGACCTGGTGGTCGTTGAAGGTCCGGAGGCCGGCGGTCATCTGGGCTTTGATGAGAAGACCTTATCCCATCTTGAGACTCTGGACTACGGGAAAGAAATCCGGGAGATCATGGCCCATGTGCGCCGGTATGCGGAGAAATACAGAAAACAGATTCCAGTGGTGGCAGCCGGAGGGATCTATACCAGGAAAGATGCGGACTATTATCTGGAGGAACTGGGCGCGGACGGCGTTCAGGTGGCGACCAGGTTCGTGACCACGGAGGAATGTGATGCGCCCATAGCTTATAAACAGGCTTACCTGGCTGCTAAAAAGGAAGATATTGTGATCACGAAAAGCCCGGTGGGAATGCCTGGACGGGCCATAAAAAACCGTTTTCTGGAGGAAATGAAAAAGGTGAGAAAGCCGGTAGAAAAGTGTTTTCAATGTCTGGAAAAATGCAGTCCGAAGGAGACGCCTTACTGCATCACGGAAGCTCTCGTCAATGCGGCAAAAGGAAGGATCCAGGATGCATTGCTTTTCTGCGGCGCGAAGGCGTATCTGGCGGACCGGATTGAGACGGTCCATGAGGTGGTGGCAGATCTGGCATGACGGAGAAGAATCCTGCATAGCAGGGTTCTTTTTTTCATAAGCTGAAAGGAGAGCTTTAAGCGGGGTCCGAAATGTTAAATTATCTGTGGGGAATCATGATCCTTGTGGGGGTTTTCTGGGGAATCCTTTCTGGCCGGCCGGCAGAGCTGACAGACGGGATCTTAGCGGGAGCGAAAGATGCGGTCTCTCTCTGTATTACTATGGCTGGGGTTATGGCTTTCTGGTGTGGGATCATGGAAGTGGCAAAAGAGGCAGGGATCATCAGGGGATTGACTCGACTTCTGCGGCCTTTTGTGCGTTTTTTGTTTCCAGGGATACCAAAGGGACATAAGGCGGCGGATGAGATTTCGACGAATATTGCGGCCAACGTGCTGGGACTTGGCTGGGCGGCAACCCCGGCGGGCTTAAAAGCCATGGAAAGTCTGGAGGAGCTGGAGGAGGAAAGGAGGAAAAGTAAAGAAAGGAAAGCTGCAGTCCCAAGAGGAACAGCCAGCAATGAGATGTGCACGTTCCTGATTCTGAATATTTCGTCTCTGCAGCTTATCCCGGTAAATATGATTGCCTATCGGAGTCAGTATGGGGCGGTGAATCCAGCGGCCATCGTCGGACCGGCCATTGTGGCGACGGCGGTGAGTACACTGACAGCGATTATTTTCTGTAAGGTGATGGATGGAAAGCGGAGAGTGTGAGGGCTCTCCGCTTTTATAAATTTAATAAATGTATTGACATTAAAATATTGAAAGAATATAATAAAATCTATACTTCAACTGCTTTTTTACGATAGAAAGGATTATTTTATTGTGGATATAATGCATATGTTTAGAGATGAATATTTTAATAAACGTAAGGAGCTGCTTAAGAGAAATCATGTTTATCGTAACCATATCAATAAGTTTATTGATTACTTAAGTTTACCAGAGGTGAAGTTAGCAGATAAACCTACTCGTATTGATAAAGATGTAGTAGAAGCTTGTATTAAATATTACCATGACAAAGGTGATCTTAATTCCAGATCAACTATGGAGTGTCATCTGGAATCCATAAAAAGTTTCTATAATTATCTGAGTGAGGTTGATAAGGCAAAGGACATTTTCTCGAATTATAGTTACAGTAAGTTTAAGGATGATATTGTTGAAAAATATAGCTTATTAGAACCCGTTGAAAGAGGAAGTTATGATTGTGAGGACATCAAAAGTATTTTGATTAATTTGGATAAAGCCATTGATCAATTTTTGGAAGAATCTTCTGGGATCAGAGAAGAAGATAGACATCTGCAAAGAATTATATTAAGACTGTTTATAAAGATAACACTGGTTGCCCCGGCTAAAAGAAGTGTAATTACAGATATAAAAAGAGCAGATATTAAAGAAGGATTCAAAAAATTGTATATCAATGACATATATATTAACATACCATGTGGTTTGTCCAGGGATTTACATTCAGCTTTAAAATATGCAGAATCCAAAAATAAAGAACCTATAAAGGAAGAAGATAATATCTTTGAATATTTATACAGATATAAGGGGAAATTCCGAGTGGAAAGCCTCAATACGTGGTTCTATAATATAGCCCAGGATTTTGGAGTGCTGAAAAATGAGCGCAAAAATAAAAAAACATTGGCTGTTGAACCGATTAAAAATATGGTAATACAAATGATGGTTGATAACATGATCAATCCTGTATTTATATCAAAAATTGCAGGACTTACGCTTTCTATGATAGAGGCGACTTATTATCCCAAAGACTGGAATGTGAAATATGAAGAAGATATAAATAAGTGTATTAATAAAAGCATTGCGCAGAACGATTATTATTGTTATGTATAAAGAGCGTTAAAAATAAGGAGCATAGAGGTATGGGAATTTACTTAAATCCGGGAAATGAGCCGTTTGCGGCTTCTGTCAATTCTGAATTGTACGTGGACAAGACAGAGCTTATAAAATATACAAACAGCCGAATTGGAAAAGACAGGCCGCTCATTTGTTCTAGCAGGCCGAGAAGGTTTGGGAAAACGATGGCTGTAACAATGCTTGCGGCATATTATAGTAAAGGATGACATTCTGAAAGATTGTTTGACGAACTTAAGATAAAAAAAGATGAATCATTTGAAAAACATTTAAATAAATATAATGTACTCCTCTTGG
>JAAWBT010000053.1 GCA_022792835.1 Lachnospiraceae bacterium
ATTCACCGCCTCCATATAACTCCCATCCTTCCGTCACCGTCTACTGCCGTTTCACAAAGTATTTCCTTAATTGAGAGAAATATGCAATTCGTTTAGAGCCCTCTGCTCTTTCATGAGCTTCTGCAGAAGGGAAATGTCCGTCACATTCCGGAGTTTTTCCTCCAGACTGTGCCGCTTCACCCGTTTTACCGTCTCTGAAAATGCTTTCTCCCGCTCTTCCTTTGTCAGTTCCGAAAGAGAAGTGTTAAACAGCGCTGCCACTTCCTTATATTCATCCTCGTCGTTGATAAAATGATTCAAAATGCCCGCCGGCGAAAGATTCCCCGTCTCCAGGCCCTCATAGACCATTTTTGCCGTCCGCCTGTAAAGCTCCTCTGTAAAATCCTCTGGCGAGAGGATTTCCTTCACCGTCTGGTAAACTCTCTCATCTTCTATGAGCCAAGTCAGAAGCAGCCTCTGGGACTGTTTCACGCCGTCCGGCTTTCCCTTTTTTTCTTCCAGGCTCCTTCTTTCTTTTACCGGCGGTCTCAAAGTCCCGGCCCGGCCTCCCATGGCGTTCACCAGACTCTTTAAACTGTCATAGTCGATCTGGTACTGCCTGGCCGCCGCCTCCATATAGTTTTCCCGCTCCAGCCTCTCTGTAAACTGCAGAAGCCTGTTCGCCAGGGCATTGTGGAACCCAGTCTTTTGCTCTGGGTCATTCATGTCATACTGGCTATACAGCACGTCTGTCTCAAACAAAAAACTGTTTTTGGCCCCGCGTATCCGTTCTTCAAAAGCTTCTGCCCCCAGGGCCTTGATGAACTCATCCGGGTCTTTGTAAGGCTTCAGGCTCAAAACCTTTGCCGAAATCCCCGCTTCCTTTAATATAGGGATGGCTCTGAGGGCCGCCTTCACTCCAGCATTGTCGCTGTCGTAAGTTAAAACCACCTGCTCTGTATATCTATGCAGCAGATTCCCATGGCCCGGTGTAAAAGCCGTCCCCAGAGACGCCACCGCATTGGTAAAGCCTGCCTGGTGCATGGAGATCACATCCATATAGCCCTCACAGAGCAGAAGGTACGGCTTCCTGGCAGTCCTGGCATAATTGAGTCCGTAGAGATTCCGGCTTTTGTCAAATACTCTTGTCTCCGGAGAATTCAGATATTTGGGTTCTCCCTCTCCCATGACCCGCCCGCCAAATCCGATGATTTTCCCGTTCACATCCATAATGGGAAACATCACCCGGTTCCAGAACCGATCATGGGCTCCCCGCTCTTCGATCTTCACCAGCCCGCTCTCCTTTAAAAGCTCATCTGGATACCCTTTCTTTTTCAGATATCGGTAAAGATCGTCACTGTACATATTCGAATATCCAAGGCCAAACCGCTTGATGGTCTCCTCTGAGAGTCCCCGGCCAGCCAGGTACTCGAAGGCCCGTTTTCCGCCCGGTCCCTTAAGCTGATAATAAAAATACCGTCCGGCTTCTCTATTGACCTCCAAGATTCTGGCCCGAAGATCCGCCTGTCTTCTCGCCTCGGCGTTTTCTTCTCCTTTCGGAAGCTCCACCCCGGCCCGCTCAGCCAGAGTCTCCAATGCTTCCCGGAACGTATAATTTTCATATTCCATCAAAAAAGTGATCACATTTCCGCCGGCTCCACACCCAAAGCAGTAATACATCTGCTTTGCCGGCGTCACCGAAAAGGACGGTGTCTTTTCATTGTGGAAGGGGCAGAGCCCGAAATAGGTGCTGCCTTTTTTCTGCAGCTTCACATAGGAACCAATCACATCCACAATATCACTTCTGGAGCGGACTTCTTCTACCAGCTCATCCGGATAATACATAAACTCACCTCTGTCAGTTTTTCCATGCCTTTGGCACAAACAGATCTGTAAAGGTGTCAATGGCGTAGCCGTCACTCATACCTGCAATATAATCGCAGACCACCCGTTCTCTGGACTCTCCCGCAGCCATCAGGCGCAGATATTCTGCCGGAAGCTCTTTTGTGTGTTTCCTGTAATACTCAAACAAGGCGATCAGAAGGTCTTTTGCCTTTGGGTCTTCTTCTTTAGACACACTGTTGGTATAAACATGCTCAAACATAAAGCTGCGGAGATTTCCCATGGCCTTCTCCACCTCAGAAGACATGAGGATCTCCGGTTTTCCAAGGCTCTCTCCGATGATATTGTGGATAATCGTATTCAGCCGCTCTCTTACAGTATGCCCCAAAATGTCCGTATATTCCGCCGGAAGCTCCTCTTCTTTGAGAATTCCCGCCCGAATGGCATCGTCAATATCATGGTTGATGTAGGCGATCTTATCAGAGAGCCGCACCACTTTTCCCTCCAGCGTGGACGGATTTCCTGATGTCCTGTGGTTTAAAATGCCGTCCCGCACCTCCCAGGTTAAGTTTAAGCCCGCCCCGTCCTTCTCCAGCCGTTCCACCACTCTCACACTCTGCTTGTAGTGGGCAAAACCACCAGAGCAGACGGAATTTAAGGCTGCCTCCCCCGCATGGCCAAAAGGCGTATGCCCCAGATCGTGTCCCAGAGCAATGGCCTCTGTCAGCTCTTCGTTTAGCCGCAGGGCTTTGGAAATGCTTCTGGCGATCTGGGCCACCTCCAGGGTATGCGTCAGTCTGGTCCGGTAGTGGTCGCCCACCGGTGAGAGAAAAACCTGGGTCTTATGTTTTAAACGGCGGAAAGATTTGCAGTGCAGGATCCGGTCCCGATCCCTCTGGTAAGCCGGCCGAATGTCACAGGGCTCCTCCTCCCTCTGCCGTCCTCTGGTATGTTTACTGAGCGCCGCATAGGGGCTTAACGTGGTTTTTTCCAATGCTTCCAGCTGTTCCCTGACATTCATCTTCCCGCCTCCTGCCATATGCTGTTTTCCTCTGGTGTTTTCTCTTTATGAGTATACCACATTCCTTTTGGATAGCAAAGTAAATCCCTTCGCCTTTTTTTGATATTTTTAAAAATTTAAAAAAAGGGAAAAAATAACAATAAATAGGGAAAAAATAGAGAATTATCCAATAATATAATTTTTAGGATTTTTACGGAAAATTCACTTTTCCCTTGTCCCTTTTACAATTTTATTGTACACTAGAGAGAAATGACTATTTTGGAGGGAAAAGTATGGAACAAACGACAAAAAGAAGCAGTTTCTCCGGA
>JAAWBT010000054.1 GCA_022792835.1 Lachnospiraceae bacterium
CACTGCCGCCACAAGATCATCATTGACGACGGACTTCTGCTGAAAGGACTGTGGATCATCTACACGAAAAACCAGCAAAACCCATAATTCCAAAGTATTTTACCATAGAATGACAAAAAATACAATTGCGGGTTTTTTGAGTTTTTGCATTTCACAAGAAATAGTCTCAACCAGCCAGATTTTTTTGCAAGAGGTTACAGCAAATAATTATTTTCCCGGTTTGCGATCTGCAGGCCAACCAGCTTGTAGGTCGCATATCCTCCTGTGACTAACGGTTCCCTGCGGCAGATTTCCTCCGCCTCTTCACGGCCTTCTGTCTTCAGAATATACATGCCGGCCATCCCCGGATAGCCCTTAAACACGCCGCAAATTTCCAGTTTTCCCTCATCGTCCAGCCTCTTTATATTCTCAACATGCTCCTCCACTACCTTCTTTGTCAGCCTGTTATATGTCTTGGTTTTTTCAATCATCATCATGTACATCAGCTTTTCCATGTCATGTCCTCCTTCATAATCTCCATTCTCTTTCATAAGTTTTTCAATCGTTTCTTATAAATCTCCAGCTCATACACCTCCCCGCTTTGCTGATCCGTCTTCCGTCCCGAATTCCGGTAAACAAAGCCGCAGGACAAAGCCAGGGCTTTCCCGGCAACATTTCCTTTTCGGGTCGAGTAATAAAATTCCCTTCCCCCTAATAAAATGCTCCGTTCCAAAAGTATCTGCAAAACCTGCTTTCCGTAGCCTTTCCCCACATATTCCGGGCCAAGGGCAATGCCGGTCTCCTGAAACACATGGGGACGGATCTCTTCCACCCCCGCAAAGCCGATGGCCTGCCCGCTTTTCCTCTCATAGACCAAATAGGTGTCATGAGTCTTCTCATAAGCGACCGTCCGCCTCATCCGTGCCCTGGCCGCTTCCTCGTCTTTCGTCACCTGCCAAGCCATGTATCTGGCAGTTTCCGGCCTGGACCAGACATTCCGGTACATCGCCTCCCAGTCCCGTGGCCTGGCCTTGCCAATCACCACATCTCGGTTTCCCAGCTTTGCAATCTGTTTCGCCGTCTGCTCCGGAGAAAGGGCAGACACATCTATCTTCACCGTACGGAGGCCGGAATAAAAAGGCAGCCTTTTTAAACTCTCTGCAACGGCCTCCTCCGTTCGGACTCCGGCATCCACATCCTTCCGGATCCTGGCCCGAAGCTCTTCTTCCCCGCAGACCAGCGAGATCACATGGACCTCACAGCCGGAAAGTTCCAACCGGGACAGAATCTCGTTAATGATACTCTGCTCATGCAGGACCCAACAGAAAATCACATGCTCACAGGCCGTACAGCCAAGAAAACTGTTTAAAAGAAAAACAATATTTTCCAGAACCATCCGCTTCGTTTCCGGCGTCACCTGAAACGGATGCATATCCCAACACCAGTCCCCATCCAGAAACACACTGCCGTTCAGCATTTCCTTCAGACATTTACAGACCGTGGTCTTTCCCACTCCCATGGTCCCTCCGATCAGATAGAGCCTGTGCGCCCCATACCGCTTTTCCATCTCCATTTTTCTTTCCTTCTCCTCTCTTTGGAAAACGAACCGAAATTTCCGTGCCCTTTCCAGGAACGCTGGAAAGCTCCAGCTTTGCCCCATGCAGATTCACCGCATGCTTGACGATGGAAAGCCCAAGCCCCGTTCCACCGATTTCTTTCGAATGACTCTTGTCCACCCGGTAGAACCGTTCAAAAATCCGCTCCTGATACTCGGGGGGAATCCCGATTCCCGTATCCTTCACCATAAGAACAGCTTCCCCCGCCTCTTCTCTTATCTCTAGGGAAACCGAGCCCCCCGGCCGATTATATTTGACGGCATTATCACAGAGATTATAGATAATTCCCTGCAAAAGCGGCCGGATCCCGAAAACTGCCGCCGGCCCGCCCAAAAACAAAAACGCCACGCCGGCCGCCCTTGCCCCAGAAGAAAACAATTCTGCCGCTTCCTCCCCCAGCGCATACAAATCCACCCACTCCCATTTCATATCTTCCGCGCCTTCATCCAGATGCGAAAGCCGGAGAATATCCTCCACCAGTCCGATCATCCGTTTCGCCTCCCCGTAAATCCGCCCGGAAAAAGCAGGAACATCCTCTGGCCTCACCATCCCCCCTGCCAAAAGCTCCGCGCTGCCCGAAATGGTCTGAAGAGGCGTTTTCAGTTCATGGGAGACGTTGGCCGTAAACTCCCGGCGAAGCTTCGAAGTCTGCAAAAGCTCCTCTCTCTGCCAGCCGATCTCCTTCTGCTGGGCCTGAATCCGGACCAGAAGCGGCGAAAGCTCTTCATAGACCCCGTCCGCAAAGGGAGCATCCAAATCCAGCTCATTGAGCGGCTTCACAATCTTTTTTGCCAGACGGGAAGCCAAGAAAAAAGAGAGGCAGACTGCTGCCGCAAAAATCACGCAGAAAGGCTCCGACATCCCCAAAAACAGAGCTGGAAGAGAATCCTGGGCGGCAGAAATCCGGAGCACCGTCCCGTCCTCCAGCCTTTTCGCACTGTACAAATACCGCTCCGCCAGAGTAAAGGAAGAACGGGCGGCCATCCCATAGCCATCCTCAAGAGCCTCCCTCACTTCCTCCCGCTCCAGATGGTTCTCCATCCCTCCAGCGTCGGACCTGC
Source organism: Lachnospiraceae bacterium (assembly GCA_022792835.1). Classification (GTDB taxonomy): domain Bacteria; phylum Bacillota; class Clostridia; order Lachnospirales; family Lachnospiraceae; genus Lientehia. The sequence goes on from JAAWBT010000054.1 coordinate 2,657, forward strand.
TGTCATAAAGGATACCTCCGTCCTCCCCAATCCATGTAATGCGGCAGTCCAGACTCCCAAGGCCTTCCAGATACCGAAGCCCCCCATTCTCTACTCCCCGCGCCGCCAAATCCGTCTGCGACCTAAGCTCCTCCTGGCGGACGACAGAAAAATAACCATAGAGGACTGTCATAAAAAGAGCCACCGAGGCCACAAACATGCTGACAGCCACAAAAAAAACCGTGCGAAAAATTCTTCTTGTCATTCTATCCTCTCCATCCGGTATCCAACCCCGCGAACTGTTTCAATATAGCCGCCGCACTCCCCAAGCTTTGTGCGGAGCGTACCGATGTGGACATCTACCGTCCTTGTCTCTCCCTCATAGCCAAAGCCCCAAACCTGGCAAAGAAGCTGATCCCTGGTGAAAACCCTTCCCGGATGTTCCATAAAAAGACGCAGAAGCTCATACTCTTTGAGGGTAAGGGCGACCCGGTTCCCACAGACAGACACCCTGTGTCCGGCCCGGTCCATCACAAGCGCCCCCATCTGGAAGCACTCTTCCGTCTCCCTCCCGGCGTCCCCAGTCCCACTCTCTCCGCTCGTCCGTCTGAGCACTGCGCGCACGCGGGAAACCATCTCCATCATGCCAAAAGGCTTTGCCAGATAGTCGTCCGCACCTAAATCCAACCCGATCACCTTGTCATACTCCGTCCCTTTGGCCGAAGCCATAATAACCGGGACCTTCGCCGCTGCTTCTCCACTCCGTAATCGTTTCAAAATCGAAATGCCGTCCTCCCCCGGAAGCATGATATCCAGAAGGACAAGCTCCGGCTTCTCCCTCTCCAATGCCTCAAAAAAGGAAACGCCGTCCGAAAATCCTTTCGCCGAAAATCCGGCAGAGCCAAGCGCATAGATCATCAGTTCCCGGATTCCCTCGTCGTCCTCCACACAAAAAATCATATCCGGCAGCTCCTTTCCCCTGAAACATTTCATCCATCAAAACATCCTGGCAGCGCCCTCCGGAGCATACTTCCTCCGATACTCTTCAAACCGCTCGCGAAACTCCCCGTTTCCGTCCCGGAAATCGCGCAAGGATTCGTGAAGGTTCATGTTCCGGTCTGCCATGTCCGTCACGCACCCTGCTATATTCGAACAGTGGTCTGCCGTCCGTTCCAGATTGGTGAGGATATCTGACCAGACAAACCCGGCGGCAATGGAACAGCTCCCGTCCTGAAGCCGTAAAATATGGCTGGAGCGGAATTTCTCCTTCAACATATCAATGACCTGCTCCAGAGGCTCCACCCGCCTCGCCGCCTCCAAATCATTCTTTAAAAAGGCCCGGAGAGAAAGCCCCAGGATTTCCTCCACCGCCGCCGACAAAAGTCCGTACTCCGCCTGCGCCTCTCTGGTAAAGGAAAGCCCCTTGTCCCTTAATTCCTCCGCAGACTCCAAAAGCCCCGCCCCGTGGTCGGCAATCCGCTCAAAATCCCCGATGACCTTGAGAAGCTTGGCCGCCTCCGCATGATCCGCCTCCGTGACCTGCCGGTTGCTCAGATGGACCAGGTAGGTGCCCAGAAGATCCTCATAGCGGTCCGTCAGCTCCTCCTTCTCCCGGACCGAATCTGCAAGCTCCTCCGAATACTCCCGCATAGAAGAAAGCCCCTCCGTGAGCGCATCTGCCGCCGCCACCGCCAGTCCCGCCGCCACCTCCTGGCACCGCTCCAGAGCAATGGAGGGCGTGCTGAGAAACCGCTCGTCAAGCTCCGCCACCGCCTCCGGCTTCCTGTCGTCCCGAATGAGCCGGCAGGCCAGCCGTTCCAGGAAGCCGGCCATGGGAAGCATCAGAAGCGTGCAGAGAAGATTAAAAACAGAATGAGCCGCCGCAATGCCGAAAAGAGAAACCGGGCTTTCCAAAAACGCCGGAGCCAGAAACGCCCGTCCCAGGCAGAATACTGACAGCCATACGGCCGTCCCTATTACATTGAACAGAAGATGGACCATGGCTGCCCGCTTCGCATTCCGGTTCGCCCCCACAGAAGACAGCATCGCTGTCACACAGGTCCCGATGTTCTGGCCCATGATAATAGGAACCGCCGCACCGTAGGAGACCTGCCCCGTGGAAGCAAGCGCCTGCAAAATTCCCACGGAGGCCGAGCTGGACTGAATCACCGCCGTAAGGACGGCCCCTGCAAGAACCCCCAGAACCGGATTCTCAAACAAAAGGAACAGCTCCCGAAAAGCCGGAACACTTCCGAGCCCCGAGACAGCCCCGGACATGGTCTCCATCCCGAACATCAGCGTCGCAAAACCAAGAAAGATCATGCCCGTATCCTTTTTCTTCGAGCTTTTACAGAACAGATAGCAAATGATCCCGATCAGCGCCAGAACCGGCGTAAAAGAGGAGGGCTTCAAAAGGCGGATAAACAGATTCCCGCTCTCAATGCCGGCAAGGCTTAACAGCCAGGCCGTGACCGTCGTCCCGATATTGGCCCCCATGATCACGTGGATCGCCTGCCCCAAAGTCATCAGCCCTGAATTGACGAAGCCCACCACCATGACCGTGGTGGCCGAAGAGCTCTGGATCACCGCAGTCACCAAAAGCCCAGTCAAAAGCCCCGCCATCTTCCCCGTGGTCAGCCTTCCAAGGACCGTGCGGAGCCTGCCGCCCGCCCTCCGCTCCAAAGCCTGCCCCATCACGCTCATGCCGAAGAGAAACAAACTCAGTCCCCCGATCAGCGTCAACCCGTCAAAAATATCCATAGTCCCAGCTCCTTCCCGATTACATGTCTGTTTTACTCTCCCAGAATACCATCTCCCCGTCAAATCCATTACCAGGGTTTTGTAAAATCCATGTAAACTCCTGCCGCCTTATGCCCGCAGTCCAATCAAAAAAACACCTGACCGCTACAGCCTGCTTCCAGTAGTATTCCACTCAGAGCCGGTTTCTATCGGAACCTGCAAAAGAAAAACAGGAAGGAAATCCGATTTTCCCGTCGATTTCCTTCCCGGTCACAACCATTATCCTTTCAATATTTATCCTCTCAAATGCAGCAGCACCTTCCCAAGCGCCAGCGTAAGCACCGCCGCCACAATTGCCTCCGGCACCCCGTTGGCCACGATGATCGCCAGGATCCCGTCATAGACCAGCTCGACGGCGATCTCCTTCACTGCCGCATACTGGGCGGCAAAACAAAAATAGATCAGATTCATGACAAGAATCGTGTTGACCAGAGCACCCGTCACGCCGGCCAAGGGCAGGGCCGCAAATTCCGCCGCCTTATGCCCATTTCCCAGTTTCATCACACCCCTGTACACAAAATACGGAACCACGCCCACCAGAATCCTTGGGACAAAACAGATCACGAGACTCCACAAATTGCCGCCGGAATAAAAAGGTGAAAACGCAAAAGACAAAAGACTGGGATTAAAGGTGTTGTTGATCAGACTGGTAAATCCAAAGATGAATCCAAGAAACGCGCCCTTTTTCGGTCCTAAGACAACGGATCCGATAATGACGGGTACATGGATCAGGGTGGCCTTGATCACCACCAGGTTGATGTAACCCACATACGGCACAAAAGCCATCATGACAATAATGGCGGCAATAGCCGCAGTCAACACCAGGTTTCGGGTTTTTACTGAAGTATTCATTTTTCTTTCCTCCTGCTACTGTTCCTCTGCCGGAAAACACTTCCGCCAGGCCGGATACAATGCGTTTACTGGTTACTCCACGATTATAACAGAGGGAGCAGAAAAGTCAAGTCTGCCGCGCCGGGTCAAGGAAGCTGATATCCACTCCTTCCTCCTCTCCATAGGTCCTGTCAGGAAAACGGCCAAAATTCTTCTGTTATTCCCCACTACTTCCTGTTTTTCTCCACATCCAAAAGAAATTTCTCCCATTTATCCTCATAATCCACGAAATATTTGGGACAGGCTTTCCCCGTCACGTCATAGTGGCGGATAATGTCCTCTGTCTCAATCATATAAGTATCCGAGAGCCAGGCCGTAAGCTTCACCAGCGACGCATAGGTCTCTTTCGAAAACTTTCCACTCTCCTCCTCATGACAGCATTCAATGGAAACTGTGTCGTAGTTCCGGTCATTGGAAGCATAGGCCACCTCACTCATGGGAACACACTGAATGATCGTCCCGTCAATCCCAATGATAAAATGGCTGCTCACATAGGTTCCCGCCGTCCCATCAGAAAGCCCCGCAAAATAATTCCGGTTCTGCCAGGCTGTGGTACCCGGATTTGCCGTATAATGAATCACGATCCCAGCCACATCGTCCAAAAAAGTCCCCGGCCTGGAAAACTCATTGACCGGCAAAAGATCTTTCACGATCCACTCCGGGACCTGAATCTTCTCCCACTGAATCACCCGTTTCCCCGTCTCATCAAAAAAAACCGGACGGGCCGGGTCATGGGCATCCGGCCAGAGCTCCTTCCCGGCTGCCCCATCCCCTTCTGAAAAAATCTTTCCCCGGACAAAAAACACCAGGAACACGACCACCAGCGCCACTCCCAGAGCCAGCGCCCCATTCCTGGTCCTGTTTTCCCTTCCCCGCTTCCCATTCCCATAGCTTCCGATCTGATCTCTGTACACCTTCTCCCTGCCTCTCTTTCGTAAACAGGCTCCTTCCCCAAGGAGCTCTTTCTGACATCACTCAAATCCTGTATCCAGTATATCATTTCCAGAGAGGCGTTGTTTTAACATTCCCTTAAGAATTCAGAACGATCTGCAAAAAAATTCCGGATAAAGCAGCGGCCAAAAACAGCATTCCCGTGATACGCAGATTCTCCCTCTTATCCCGGTTGATCCGAAACAACACCGCAAGCCCCACGCCGGCCCCAGAAAGAAGGCCCGCCACCGCCGATCCAAAGCTCAAAGCCCCGCCCAGATAAAGCTCCGTCAAGACCACCGAAGCTGCGCAGTTGGGAATCAGGCCGATGAGCGCCGCCAGCGCCGGCTGGAAAAAAGAATCCTTGAGAAGAAATTCTGACAGCCACTCAATCCCCACCGCTCCCAAAAGAATATTCAAAAGCACATTGACACTGAACAGATAAATAAAAATTTCCAGCGTGTGGTAAAACGCCGCCCGCAGGATCAGGTGGCTTCCATGGTGTTTCAAAGCCTCCTTCTGTTCTGGATCGTACCCCTTCCCAAGCACATTGAAGGGCATCTCCAGCCCCTCCTCCTTACAGCCGCATTCCTCACAGATAGCTCCCAGCCGGTTCCGCTTCATAGCGCTCTTTGCCAGCAGAAGATCCACCCCATAGCCCCAGAACATCCCCAGAAACACCTTCACCGCCAAAAGCCTGAACACGGTACCCGCCTGACCCGGATGGCCCATCAGTAAAAGGACGGCCTCGTCCGAGGTGGAGAGAAACACCGCCAGAAGTGTACCCGCCGTGATGACGCCCCCGGCATAAAGATTGGCCGCCGCCACAGAAAATCCACACTGGGGCACACAGCCAAAGAACGCTCCGGCCGCCGGGCCAGCCGCCCCGATCTTCGAGAGAAAATTGTCCCGCCTTCCCTCCGACCGGTGTTCCAGAAACTCAAGAAACAAAAACGCCGCCAGAAGAAAAGGCAACATCCTCAAAGTATCCAGACCCCCGTCACAAAGTGCGTCGATCAAAAGCTCCACTGCTCCCGTCCTCCTTTTCCGTCCTGCAGGCGGCCTTAAGCTCCCGGACAAACCGGCTGGGTGCCGCCGCCATCCCGCACCGCTCCTTCACCCAATACACGTGCAGTTTTTCCTTCGCCCTGGTCATAGCCACATAAAACAGCCGCCGCTCCTCCTCCACGTCCACGGGAAGCCCCGCCTTTTTGTGGGGAATCACCTGCTCATTGACATTGGGCAGAAAAACCGCCTCATACTCCAGCCCCTTGGCCCCGTGCATGGTAGAAAACACCACCCCCGCCGGCTCTCGTCCTTCCCTCTGCTTTTCCATCTCCTCCCGATAACGGTCCATGTGGGCAAACCATTCTGGAAAGGACTGGTATTCCCCGGCATCGGAAAGAAGCTCCTCTGCCACCGCAAAAAGCTCCCCTTCTTCCAGGTTCCGCTCCTTCGCATAAGCCCTCAGATAATCGTCATAGCCCACCGCTTTACGGATGTGGACAAGAGCCTGGTACGGCGGCCTGCGGCTGATGGTCCGAAGATCCTCTGAAAGCTCCCGAATTCGTTTTGCCATCCAGGGTTTCTCCTCATACATGGCTTCGATCTGTGCAAGCGACGCATTCCCGACGGAAAACACCGACCTTGAAACATAGCGGCAGGGCTTATTCAAAATCCGAAGAAGCGTCCCACGGCTTTCATCCCCCATGGCTGCCCGGACATAGGCCAGAATATCGCCGCAGATCCAGTGGGTATAAAGACTTGGGATCCTGTCTTTCGTCTGAAAAGGAATGTTATATTCCATGAGAAGGCTAAGAAGCCCCCGTCCTCCCGTATTGGTCCGGGAGAGGACCGCCATCTCCTCATAAGCCATCCCTTCCTTATGATAAGCCTGGATATGAGAAAGAATCCGCCGGTTCTCTTCCGCCTCCGTGGAAAATCCTCCCAAAACCACAGGAAAGCCCGCCCGGTCCGTGCCGGAAATCTTCTTCCCAAAACGGACCTGATTGTGAGAAATCAGATTCCCCGCCGCCCCGATGATCTTATCCTGAGACCGATAATTGACTGTCAGAAGATACCGCTTCGCCTCTGGATACTCCTGTTCAAAATGGAGCATAAGCTCCGGTCTGGCCCCCCGGAACCGGTAAATGGCCTGGTCGTCGTCCCCCACCACAAAGAGGTTGTTCTGCGGCAGGGCCAGAAGCTTTAAGATCTCATACTGGAGCCGGTTGATATCCTGAAACTCATCACAGAGGATATACTGGTACTTTCTCTGCCAGGCCTCAAGAATATCCCTCCTCGCCTTAAAAAGCTCATAGCACAGACTCAGCATATCGTCAAAGTCAATGACATTCTCTTTTCGAAGCCTCCGTTCATAAGCACGAAAAAGCCGCCGGAATAACTCCTCCGGACAGCTTTTGGAATAATAGGTTTCCAAATCCAGCATGTCATTCTTCACACTGCTGATCTCACTCAAGACCTCCTGCAAAAATTCCAGAGATTCCTCCGACATGGAAGGCTCTTCCTCCGAAAGCTCTTCCGAAAGAAGGCGGAGCCGTTTTTCATCTCCGATGATCTGGGCGGCGTCATAGTGATAGGCATGCTTCAAAACACGGAAATACACCGAATGAAAGGTTCCAAAGGTCACAGGAAGCTTCTTTCCGTCCATAAGCCCCTCAAACCGGGTCTCCATCTCCTTCGCCGCCGCCCTGGTAAAAGTGATTACCAAAATTTGGCCGGCCCACACCCCGCCCTCGATCAACTGCTTCACCCGCCTGGTGACCACGGTCGTCTTACCGGAACCGGGCCCCGCCAGCACAAGGGCGGGGCCGTTTTCATGCCGCACCGCCCTCTCCTGAAACTCATTCAGCTTACCCATGGGTCAGCTTCTCAATGCCCTTTTTGATACGGGCGATGGTTTCCTCTTTCCCGAGAAGCTCCATGATCTCCGTGGCTCCTGCCGGAGTCATCTGCTTTCCGGACACTGCCGTGCGGACCGGCCACAGCACATAGCCGTTCTTATAACCCTTCTCCTTCGCATATCCCTGCAAGAGCCCGTAAAGAGAGTCATTGTCATAAGCGTCCGTACCCTCCAAAATAGGGAGCAGTTCTTTAAGGACTGCAAGCGCGCTTTCCCCGCTGGTCTTCATCTTCTTGTGGGCATACATGGCCGTATCATACTCCGGAAGCTCCTCCAGAAAATCCACCAGCCCTGCGATATCCGGGAACACCTCGATTCTGGTCTGCACCATAGCCGCAATCTTCTTAAGGTCAAAGGACTTATGGAGTGTTTCCTTTAAATAAGGCTCTGCCATTCCAAAAAACACTTCCGGATCCATGGACTTTACATACTCCCCGTTCATCCACTTTAACTTCTGAATATCAAAGACTGCCGGAGACTTGCTCATATGACGATAATCAAAGGCCTCTGTAAGCTCCTGCAGAGAGAAAATCTCCCGGTTATCCTCCGGGCACCAGCCAAGAAGCGCCACATAATTGACCACCGCCTCCGTCACAAAGCCCTGGTCGATCAAATCCTCAAAGGAAGAATGGCCGCTCCGCTTACTGAGCTTCTTATGGGTCTCGTCAGTGATCAGAGGACAATGGACATAGACCGGTTCTTCCCAGCCAAAGGCCTGATACAGTCTGGTATACTTAGGCGACGAGGACAGATACTCATTTCCCCGGACCACATGGGTGATCCCCATGAGATGGTCATCCACCACATTGGCAAAATTATAGGTGGGATAGCCGTCCGACTTGATCAAAATCATGTCGTCCAGCTCTGCATTGTCCACCGTAATGTCCCCATAAATTTCATCAGAAAAGGTGGTGCTCCCCTCCGTCGGGTTGTTCTGGCGGATCACATAGGGGATCCCCGCCTTAAGCTTCTCCTCCACCTCTTCCTTTGACAAATGCAGGCAGTGCTTGTCATAGACCACAATCTCCTTGCCCGCCACCTCCTGCTTCAAAGAGTCCAGCCGCTCCTTATCACAGAAGCAATAATACGCCTCTCCCGCATCCACCAGCTTCTTCGCATAGTCCAGATAAATCCCGGCCGCCTGCCTCTCACTCTGGACATAGGGACCCACGCCGCCGTCCTTGTCCGGTCCCTCGTCATGAAAAAGCCCCGTCTTGGCCAGAGTCCGGTAGATAATCTCCAGAGCCCCCTCCACAAACCGTTCCTGATCTGTGTCCTCAATGCGAAGCAGAAAATCCCCGCCTTCATGCTTTGCAATCAGATAGGCATACAGCGCTGTCCTCAGATTTCCCACATGCATCCGTCCCGTAGGGCTTGGCGCAAACCTCGTTCTTACATTTCCCATGATGATAATTCCTTACCTTTCCGTCAATATTCAGTCGATTGCCTGGGGAAGCACCTCGGAAGCCTTTCCGTAGATCAACATATCCGCTTCCTGGTCCGTGGGATGATGCTCATCAGTAATCAGCACCAGCTTACTTCCCTGGTAATAATGACGGAACCGCTTTGTCAGATAAGAATCCAGATGGGTCCCTACCACCAAAAGCATATCTGCCTGCTCCGTCTCATTGGCCACCCAGGTGATAATACCGTTGTCCAGCATTTCCCCGGCTAAAAGGATCCCCGGACGGATCGCCCCGTGACAGACATTGCACTGGGGGATCCCCGGCGATTCCAGTATGTAGTCCATGGAAAACTCCTTACCGCACCTGGTACACCGGTTATGGGACATATCTCCATGGATCTCGATGACATTCTTCGCTCCTGCCTTCCGATGCAGGCCGCTTAAGGTCCTGGTTGCAACGACCACTTTCCCCCCCTGGGACTCCTTTTTCTGCTCCAGCCTTACCAGGGCATAATGGGCCTGGCTGGGGGTCCGGCTGCTCCTGTCCTTAAGCATCTCTTCCTTATAAAATTTGTAAAAAGCGCCCGGTCTGGTGCTGTAATAAGCCGCACTCAAAAATTCCTCCGGCGAGACCCCGTACTTCGTTTCAATCTCATAGGCATAAATATCATCCTTAAAATAAGGAATCCCCGCTTCCCTGATCATCCCCATGCCGCTGAACACCATGATCCGCTGGCTCTCCTCGAGCATCTGCCGCAATGTCTCATATGCCATACTCCGCCACCGCCTTTCTTTCGTCTTTCGAAACTTATCTTTCCCCTTAAAAGTCTCATCATTCCGTCTTACAGCCATTATACACAATTCTCAAACAATTAGGAAGTGTTTTTTGAATTTGTTTATGAAGTCAGAAGAAAATAACGGTTGTATTTTAGCGCAAGTATGATGGATTTATAGATTACATAAAACTCCTTTTTATGCAGATACTATGGGAAACGACATAAGAAAAAATTTATGTCTATCATTGACAAATGCAAGCGGAAGGGAGACAGCTATGAATGAGACAAACAGGGAAAAAGCCGTGATTTCCGCCAGTGTGGCAGAAAATATGGAGCTGTTCCACAAGCTCTTACGAGTGGAACAGAATTTTGACGTGGTATACCGGACCATGAAGATCGGCGGCAGGCAGGCCTGCTTTTATTTCGTGGACGGTTTTGTAAAGGATGAGGTGCTCCAGCGGATCATCCAATATATGTGCGGGATCAGCGACCAAGACTTCCCCAAGGAAGCTCATGAGTTTTCCAAGAAATGCCTGCCCTACGGGGAGATCGGCCTCTTAAGAGACGTGGACGAGATCATCACCCAGCTCCTTATGGGCATCACCTGCTTCTTTGTGGACGGCTATGACGCGGCCCTCACCATCGACTGCCGGAGCTACCCGGCCAGAAGCGTGTCGGAGCCAGGAAAAGAAAAAGTACTCCGCGGCTCCAGAGACGGGTTTGTGGAAACTTTGATCTTCAACACGGCCATGATCCGCCGCCGGATCCGGGATCCCAGACTCACTGTGGAAATCACCCAGGCCGGCAGCAGCTCCAGAACGGACATCGCCATCTGCTATATGAACGGCCGGGTGGATACGGAGCTCCTAAGCCGGATCAAAAAACAAATCGAAAATCTCAAGGTGGACGCCCTCACCATGAACCAGGAGAGCCTGGCCGAGTGTATCTTCCCCTATAAATGGTACAATCCTTTTCCGAAATTTAAATATTCCGAACGGCCCGACACGGCTGCAGCCCAGCTTTTAGAGGGAAATATCATCATCCTGGTGGACACCTCCCCAGCCGCCATGATCCTGCCCTCTTCCGTCTTTGACATCATCGAAGAAGCGGACGACTTTTATTTTCCCCCCTTAACCGGCACCTACCTGCGGCTTTCCCGGATGACCATTTCCCTCCTTGGCGTCATCCTGACTCCCATCTGGCTTCTCCTCATGCAGAACCCAGAATGGATCCCGGAGAGCTTCCAGTTTCTTGCCATCAAGGACGCCGTCAACATTCCCCTCATCTGGCAGCTTTTGATCCTGGAGTTTTCCATCGACGGCCTCAGGCTGGCAGCCTTAAACACGCCAAGCATGCTGACCACCCCTTTGAGCGTCATAGCCGCTCTGGTGGTGGGCGAATTTGCCGCCAACTCCGGCTGGTTCAACTCCGAGACCATGCTGTACATGGCCTTTGTGGCTCTGTCCAACTATACCCAGTCCAGCTTTGAACTGGGCTATGCCCTCAAATTTATGCGGCTCCAGCTCCTGATCCTGACCTCCGTTTTCAACCTGTGGGGCTTTATCGCAGGCATGGTGATCTTCGTGTTTGCCATCGTCACCAACAAAACCATTGCGGGAAAGAGCTATATCTATCCTATCCTGCCCTTCAGCCTGCGGGAGCTGAAACGCCGGTTCTTCCGGGCCAGGCTTACGCCAGAGGAACGATAGGCCATATTAAAAAACCGATACAGCAAAAGAGGGGGCGCAAAATGATCCACGTAGGTGATTGAGCGCCCCTCCTCCTGCCCATGCCAGCCTTACTGCAGTGCCAATTTACTCAGTTTATCCTCCAGAAGTTCCCTGATCACAGCTGTATCTGCAGTATTTTTTAACGCCCTCATACAAGCGCCAAATAATGCCTGTTTCGCTTTCACTTTCCCACTCTTGTAATCTTCAATTGCCTGGGTATTTTCGCTGAACACCACATCAATCACCCTCTCTATCTCGGCTCTGTCAACCTGGACGTCAAGGGCATTTTCCTTACAGTAAGCAATCGGATCCACACCGACTTCAATCACGGCCGAAAGTATCTTTCTGCCGCTCATCCTGTTGACCCTGCCCTCATCAACCATTTTCATAATTGCGGCTAAATCCTCTGCGCTAATCTCCAGATCACCCAATAATTTTCCGTTTTTACGGAGAATCCCTGCACAGTCTGTGAGAAGCCAGCCTGCCGCATTTTTCGCATCACACCCAAGGGCCGCAACCCCATCCAATAGTTCGCTTACATTATGGTTATGAATCAGCATGTCGATCTCTTTCTCGGAAATCCCCGCTTCTCTATAAAGATCCGCCTTTTCATCAATAGCCGCCGGTTTTGCCGCCCTTATCTTCTCCAGCCATTCATCGTCAATGATAATCGGCATAAGGTTTGCATCCGGAAAATAACGATAGTCTGCTTCTGTTTCCTTATTGCGCATGGCAAAAGTCTTTCCGCTTACCTCGTCAAAACGTCTGGTCTCCTGCACCAATTCTTCCGTCTCAAATTCAATGGCATCCATATGACGCTGAACCTCATAACGGATCGCCCTCTCAATGGACTCAAAAGAAGCCATATTCTTAATCTCCGTGCGAACGCCAAACTCTGTACTGCCTTCCGGCCGGACAGAAATATTGACATCACAGCGCATGGCCCCTTCTTCACATTCGGAGATCCCACCGGAACGGAACATGGATTTGAGTTTATTCAAATATACCAGAACCTCCTCCGCACTGCGAAAATCCGGCTGTGTGACAATCTCGATCAGTGGAACACTTGTGCGGTTAAAGTCAACATAAGAGGCTTTCCCCACATGAACCAGCTTCCCCGCGTCTTCTTCCATATGAATCTGTTTGATATGAATCTCTCTTTCACCAGAAGGCATCTTAAGGGTTACACACCCATTGGTACAGATCGGATGATTCAACTGTGTAATCTGATAGGAGCAGGGAAGATCCGGATAATAATAGTTTTTCTTATCAAATGTGGTATATCTGCTGATTTCACAGTTCAGCATGAGACCTGCCGTAACTGCAAGCTCGACCACGCGCTTATTCATGACCGGCAGCATGCCCGGCATCCCGCAGCAGGCAGGGCATACGCAGTCATTGGGCTCCTTGGCTTGCGAATGCCCGCCGCAGGAGCAGAATATCTTCGATTTGGTATTCAGTTCTACATGGGTTTCAAGACCAACGACCATTTCATATCTCATAGTGATTCACCTGCCCTTTCCACACTTCCCGCAAGACTTAACAGAACGCTTTCGTTCAATTGTTTCCCCATAAGCTGAACGCCGCCGCTCACAAGCGCAGGAATTCCGATCAGATTCGGGGTGGAAGTAAATACCGATTCCTTAAAGACAGTTTCAAATGCTTCTTTTATATCATAGGCTTTATATCCTGTTTTGCTGCATACCGGCGTGAGGATGGCATCATAGTTCTTCATCAGTTCCTCGAATTTCTCCGCCACGATACGACGGACTTTAAGGGATTTCCCATAACAGTCGTCATAACGGTTTTTAGACAACACATCCGAACCATAGAGAATTACGGCTTTTGTCAGGAAATTAAACCCTTCGGTCCTTGTATTTACATATAATTCATCAATATTTTTATATTCCGCTGCACGGTAACCAAACTTTACGCCATCATAGCGGGAAACGTTATTGCAGGTTTCCGCATTCATGAGAATCTGCCATGCGGTATTGGCTGTATCAAAGATATCACAGGAAATTTCTTCCACAACCACTCCGTTTTTGCAAAGTTTGTCTGCATATGCCTCCACACGCTTTCGCACTTCCTCATCTGCCCGGTCAAGAAGTTCTTTCACTATACAAACTTTCTTGCCGTTGACCGCAAGGTCCGTACAGTAATCATAGCTTTCTTCTCTCAGACTGGTACCGTCCTTTTCATCGTGGCCTGCGATCACATCCATGATCTCTTTGATGCCTTCCACATTCCCCGCATATACGCCCATCTGCTCACCGGAAGCGGCACAGGAAATCATCCCATAACGGGAAACCGTACCATACGTAGGTTTCAGAAAATCAACGCCAGAAAGAGCGGCAGCCCGTCTGGGCGCCCCATTCAGATCCACTCCCAGAGCCGCTTTCACTGCCCCCTGGGATACAAGCCGTGCGGCAGCGCCTTTCAGTTCCTCTTCTTGGTCCGCATAATAAGAAAACTCACCTACAAGATCAAGGCCAAACTCGCCTACCTGAGTTTTACCAGAAACAACATACCCTTTCTTCTCAAGACGAGTAACTGCTTCCGCACTGAATACCGGTTTAAAACCTTCTAAGATCCGTGAGCCTGCCCCTGCCTCCACTCCTTTTACGAGGATCATATCATCAACGGCTACGGTTCCCTGATCAGATAACTGTATTGTATAATCATTCATTTTACACACCTCACTTTACAAGTCTGGGCACTTGCCAGCTGTTTTCATTTCGCTCCGGAGCACCTTCAAGCAGGCTTTCTCTTGTAAACGGCTGCTTTCTCTCATCCTCACGGAGGATGTTGGCCATGGGCATTACATAGATCATCTCTTCCACATGTTCCGTATCTATGTTTTTCAGCGCCTCTTCATAAGGTTTCATCATCTGGAAAATGTTCTGCATATCCTGTTCTTCCGTCTCTGTTAAAGACAATTGATTCAACTGCTGAGAGTTGGAGAAGGTAGAACGTTTTTCGCTGCGCCCTTTGCCGCCTCCCATTGGAACGGTGCGGGAAGCAAGCGCATTTGTACTGCCAAGAAGATGAACGTCCTCCAGCTGCTGGTTCGAAACCTCACTGGGAGCGCCAAGGAGGAGATCCTGTGCATTGCCGTTAAGGGGAAATGCAATCACTTCCAGAATCTTTTCTTCCCCGGTAAGGAGCATTACCATGCGGTCAATCCCCGGCGCCATACCTGCATGGGGCGGAGCGCCATACTGGAACGCAGTATAGAGGGCATTGAATCTGGACTTTAACTCTTCTTCTGTATATCCGGCAATTTCAAATGCCTTTTTCATAATATCCACATCATGATTCCGGACAGCTCCGGAGGCTAACTCGATCCCATTACATACCAGGTCATACTGATAGGCAAGAACCTCCGTCGGATCCTCCCCAAGTAATGCCTCCATTCCGCCCTGGGGCATAGAAAATGGATTGTGTGTAAAAATGATATCCCCTGTATCTTCCTCAATCTCATACATCGGGAAATCAACAATGAAACAGAATTCAAAGGCATCTTCTCTGATTAAATTGAGCTGTTCCTTGGCCGCAAGCCAGGAACGGATATGTCCTGCTTTTTTTTCTGTATCATTTTTCTTATCATCACAGATGAAGAATAAGGTCTCGCCTTCTTTTACCTTTGTCAATTCAACAATCTCTGCCTTCTTGACATCCGATAAAAACTTTGCAATGGGGCCCGCAAAAACACCTTTTTTTAAGGTAATATATCCAAGACCGCCAAGACCAACCTCCGGCGAAGTAGCGAACTTCAGGGAGTCTTCAAAAAACTTTTTCGATTTCCCTTCGCAGTCAGCCACAATGCCGCGAACCGGTTTCCCCTTAAATGCCGGAAAATCTACATCTGCAAAAAACTCTGTCAAATCACAAATCGTAAGAGGATTGCGAAGGTCCGGCTTATCGGTACCGTATTTCATCATGGATTCCGCATAGGTGATACGGCGGAACGGTTTTTCCGTAATCTTCTTGTCTGAGAAAGCCTTGAACGTATCGTAGATCACATTCTCGCAAACCGCAAGAACTTCTTCCTGTGTCGCAAATGCCATCTCGAAATCCAGCTGATAAAACTCCCCCGGGGAGCGGTCGGCTCTGGCATCTTCATCTCTGAAACAGGGCGCTATCTGAAAGTAGCGGTCGAAACCAGATACCATAAGAAGCTGCTTAAACTGCTGGGGAGCCTGCGGCAACGCATAAAATTTTCCTGGATGTTTCCGGCTCGGTACTAAGAAATCACGGGCCCCTTCCGGAGAAGATGCCGTCAGAATCGGGGTCTGTATTTCAAGAAAATCCTTCTCCTCCATTTTGTTTCGTAGATAGCGAATAATCTTAGACCTTTTTACAATGTTATCATGATTCTTGGGATTGCGAAGGTCAAGATAACGATATTTTAAGCGAAGCTCATCTTTACTCATTTGAGAAGAGCGAAGTTCAAAAGGCAGCATATTGCGGCTTTTGCCAAGAACCTTGAGAGAATCTGCAACCAGTTCCACATAACCGGTATCTATTTTCTCATTGACAGTCTCCGGTGCACGTTTTTCAACAATACCACTTACAGAAATAACCGTCTCACGGTTCACATTCTTAAGCAGCTCTTCATTGTGAACAACCACCTGCGTAACACCAGTATAATCGCGCAAATCAATGAAAATAACGCCGCCATGATCCCGCACAACATCTACCCAGCCAGCAAGCTGGACCGTACTGCCGATATGGTCATCACAAATATCATTACAGAATTGTGTCCTATACATAACAAAGCCTCCTAATCATAAAGTTTGTAATCGAATGGAGGAAAACCTTTCCCCTGCCCGCCACGCCGGCACCCGTCCTCTTTGCTGACATTCTTCCTTTGGATGTCCGTGTGTATAAAAACGTCCCAGGAATATTCGACATATTCCCGGGACGAGCAAACTGTCAATAGGCATGGTTACTTCTGCCCATAATACGCATTGGCCCCGTGCTTTCTGAAATAATGCTTATCCTGCACATACTGGATGGCCGGACCGATCTTTGGATTGAGCATCTCGGTGCGGGTTGCCATCTTGGCCACCTCCTCCAGCACCACCGCGTTATGGACAGCCTCAGCCGCATCCTTTCCCCAGGTGAAAGGACCATGACTGGTACAGAGTGCTCCGGGAGTCGCCATGGGATCGCGTCCCTCAAAAGCCTCAATGATCACCGTGCCGGTGTGCTTCTCATATGCGCTTTCCACCTCTTCCTTCGTCAGCACTCTGGCACAGGGGATCTCCCCATAGAAATAATCGGCATGGGTGGTTCCATAGCAGGGAATCCCGCGTCCGGCCTGTGCCCAGGAGGTGGCCCAGGAAGAATGGGTATGTACAATGCCGCCCACACCGGAAAATGCCTTATAAAGCTCCAGATGAGTCGGGGTATCAGAGGATGGACGAAGTTTCCCTTCCACTACCTTTCCTTCCAGATCCACGATCACCATATCCTCCGGTTTCATCGTGGCATAATCCACACCGCTGGGTTTGATGGCCACCAGACCGCTCTCCCGGTCAATGGCACTGACATTTCCCCAAGTATAGACCACCAGTCCAAACTCCGGCAGTTCCATATTGGCACGATATACTTTTTCTTTTAATGCCTCTAACATAATTTCTCCTTTCAGGCTCTTGTGCGAAAACGCCGCCGGTTCTCCTGCCCGGCGACGTCCTCTGTCATGTTATATAGGAAACGTCATACTTCATAATCACAACAAGTCCGGTCCGTCATATAGGGCTTTACACAGGCAGCGCCTGCAGCCACATGGGCCGGATGGACCTGATAAGCCGCCAGAGCTTCTGTGGATTCAAAGGTACTGTCAAGAACCACGTCCACCGTGCTGGTGGAAAGAGGGGGAACGATCACCTTCACATCAAGGACACCCTTAGCTTCCTCTTTCACTGCCTGCAGCCGCTTTGCAAATTCCTCTGCCACCTGAACCCGTTTTTCCTCTGACACTTCCGGCTTAAACTTCCAGCTTACAATATGTTTTACCATGAAAACACTCCTTTTGGATGATTTCACCCCGGATTATTTTGACAAAAATTCATGGATGCCTTTGGCGCCCGCCCGGCCTGCTTCCATGGCCAGAATTACTGTAGCAGCTCCTGTCACCGCATCGCCTCCGGCATATACTCCGTCTTTGCTGGTCTTCCCGCTCTCGGCTTCCGCCACGATGCATTTCTTCCGATTGGTCTCCAGACCTTCGGTGGTGGAGGAGATCAGAGGATTCGGGGAAGTACCCAGGGACATGATCACTGCGTCAGCCTCAATCTCAAACTCGGAGCCCTCCACAGGAACCGGTCTTCTTCTGCCGGAAGCATCCGGCTCTCCAAGCTCCATACGGATGCAGCGGACTCCTTTCACCCAGCCGTTTTCATCGGTTAAAATCTCTACAGGATTGGTCAGCAGGTTGAAGATAATCCCTTCTTCCTTGGCGTGATGAACCTCTTCTGCCCTGGCCGGAAGCTCTGCCTCACTTCTTCTGTATACAATGTGGCTTTCCGCACCGAGACGAAGCGCCGTCCTTGCCGCATCCATAGCCACATTTCCGCCGCCGACAATAACTGCCTTCTTGCTGACGGGCATGGGCGTCGCATAATCCTCCAGCCTCGCTTTCATCAGGTTGCTTCTGGTCAGATACTCATTGGCAGAGAACACACCATTGGCATTTTCTCCGGGAATTCCCATAAACATAGGGAGACCTGCGCCAGAACCGATAAATACCGCATCAAAACCTTCTTCATTTAAAAGCTCGTCAATGGTCACGGACTTTCCGATGATCACGTCTGTCTCGATCTTTACACCCAGAGACTTCACATTTTCCACTTCCGGCTTTACCACTGCATCTTTGGGGAGACGGAATTCCGGAATTCCGTATGTAAGCACGCCGCCCGCCTCGTGAAGAGCCTCAAAAATCGTCACATCATAGCCCCATTTTGCCAGGTCGCCTGCACAGGAAAGGCCTGCAGGGCCGGAACCGATGACAGCCACCTTCTTGCCGTTTGCATGGTCTGCTTTCTTGGGCTTAATACCGTTTTCTCTGGCCCAGTCTGCCACAAAACGCTCCAGCTTTCCGATGGAAATGGGGTCGCCCTTCTTTCCGCGGATGCACTTGCCCTCGCACTGGCTCTCCTGAGGGCATACACGTCCGCAGACAGCAGGCAGAGAAGAGGACGCTGTCAGAACCTCATAGGCTCCTGCAAAATCCCCTTCCACAATCTTCGTGATAAATCCGGGAATGTCGATGGACACGGGACAGCCCTGAGAACACATAGGCTTTTTGCACTGCAGACACCGCTTTGCCTCTTCCACCGCTTCTTCTTTATTGTAGCCAAGGCACACTTCCTCAAAGTTTACCGCTCTCACTTTGGGAGCCTGCTCCCTGACGGGTACTCTCTTTAATCCTTCCATTATTTGTCACCTCCGCAATGTCCGCATCCGCCGTGATGGGTATCACCCTCCTGGAATTTGAGCAGCGTTCTGCCCTCCTCTGTCCGGTACATGGCCTGACGCTTCATGGCCTCATCAAAATTAATCTTGTGGCCGTCAAATTCCGGACCGTCCACACAGGCAAATTTCACCTCATCGCCCACCTTCAAACGGCAGGCCCCGCACATCCCGGTACCGTCCACCATAATAGGATTCATGCTGACCACTGTGGGGATTCCAAGTTTCTTTGTAGTCAGACAGCAGAATTTCATCATAATCATAGGGCCGATAGCCACACAGTGATCATATTCTTTGCCCTCTGCAACCAGATCTTCGATGGCCTTTGTCACCATACCGCTTCTGCCGTAGCTTCCGTCGTCGGTGGTCACATAAACATTTCCGGCCACTTCCTTCATCATTTCTTCCATAATAACCAGGCTCTTAGTTTTCGAGCCGATGATCACGTCCGCCGCAATCCCATGGTCATGGAGCCATTTCACCTGGGGGTATACCGGCGCCGTTCCAACACCGCCGGCCACAAACAAGATTTTCTTTTTTCTGATTTCTTCCAGATCACCCGTGATCAGATCAGACGGACATCCCAGGGGGCCTACGAAATCCAGCAGGCTGTCTCCTGCCTTTAACTGCGCAAGCTGATGGGTTGAAGCGCCGATGGGCTGGAATACGATGGTCACCGTTCCCTTTTCCCTGTCATAGTCGGCAATGGTCAAAGGAACCCTCTCACCCTTCTCGTCTATTCTGATAATAATAAACTGGCCGGGCTCACAGGACTTTGCCACGCGCTTTGCTTCCACATCCATCAGAATAATATTTTCCGCAAGATGCTCCGCTTTCAGAATCTTGAACATTTTGTCTCCTCCTTACCTTTCCTTCGCAGGCCGTTTTTTTCCACCCATGCGATCTTCTCCATTTTAACACTGTCCCTCTCCCATTTCAACCTGAAATTCAGGGAAAACCATCGAAAATCCATAAAAACTGCCGAATCTCATACCAGATTCGGCAGTTCTTTCCAAATATGATATTCTTTTATCTACACCTGTAAATTCACCAGCTCCTAAAGGATTACATGAAGCTTCTGATCATACTGCTCATACTGCCGCCGATGATCTTGCCGTAAATCCATACGATCAGGCAGCTGGCAGCAATGCTGGCAAGGAAGATCAAAAACATCTGCCATACCTTCTTATTTTTATCCTCTGCCTCGAAATCTCCCATGGCGGCCGGGATAAAGAAATAGGCCAACAGATTTCCGGCACAGTAAATTGCAAGGGTGATCAGAGCCATTGTCCCACTCTCCATAGGCATGATCAGGACAAACAGGGCTGTGACAGCAGTAAAGGGCATCTGGGCCAGAGCCTTCGCCGCGGCAACACCAAGCCCCTGCATATAAGTCATGTTTTTCTTCGCAATTCCCTTTGTAAATGCCAGAGCAAACACCCCATAAACAGCCAGAACTCCAGCTCCCGCAATCAGAGCCATCACAAACATCAGCGGAGTGTTTACCACCTTTACATAACCGCCCAACATCCCGTTGATCCGAAAGCCGAAAAACAGGAAGATCAGGCTGAATAACACCGTTTGAAGGCCAAGGGCGCCCAAGATCACCGGCGTCTTTGCCGCCTCCGTCAGACCAGACATGGTTTCCGCCGGCTTTTTATAAGCGCCCAGGATCGTACCCCAGAGTCCCTTCATATAAATCCCGGCTGCTCCAGGCTGCCTCGGAGCCTGAGGACCGCCATAAGGCTGGCCATAGCCTGGCTGACCGTACATCTGGGGACCTCCCTGGGGCGGTACCTGGCCATACATCTGAGGGCCTCCCTGGGGCGGCACCTGGCCGTAACCCTGGGGGCCTCCCTGGGGCGGCACCTGACCGTAACCCTGGGGACCTCCCTGGGACGGTACCTGGCCATACATCTGGGGACCTCCCTGAGGCGGCACCTGACCGTAACCCTGAGGACCTCCCTGGGGCGGCACCTGGCCATACATCTGCGGACCTCCCTGCGGCGGCGCCTGAGTACCCTGAGGGACTGCTTTTTTCTGCTCTGCCCCGGCAGCCTGCTGCTGACAGGTACAAATCTCCCCTTCCTGCAAGGGTCTTCCACACTGACTACAAAACTTCGCCATACGTTTCCTCCTTCATGTGCACATACTCTAAGTACACAATATGTAATATAAATCAAATGAATGCTGCCTGAAATTTTTCAGAACAGTTCTTCCATTCCCTCATTATCAATTTTCCACACAGGAATGAGCAAAATTTTTTTTCCTGACTGCACTACAATCATATCCCTCTCTTCGCTCTCACTCATTCCCATGAATTCAATACTCATTTTAACTTTGATCTTTTTTCTGGTCAGCCCGTCCTCCCCCTCATAAGGCGCGCCTTCCGACACTTTTTCGAATTTCAGAGTATCAAGAACCCCTGCCAGGGCAGAAACACCGCCCATGCTGCTTTTTGCATCCTGGATAAAATCCTCCTTGGAAATCCAGTTGGGTGACGTTTCGTCTCCCCAGTAAATGCTGTCATAAGCCTTTTCCCAGTCTTCCGACTTCACTGCGGCAAACAACTGATTCACCGGCGTCATGGGATCATTTCCTTTTATAAACAGGAACGCCCCTCCGCCCAAAAGCGCGGCCAGAAGAAGTATAAGAACCACGGCAACAATGCCCTTTTTGCCCTTCTTTTTCTTCCCAGTTCCACCTACACCATTATACGCAGGCGGATAGCCATAAGGATTCTGCCCATACCCCGAAGGACCCGCGCCATAAGGCTGGCCTGATCCGTAAGGCGGCTGATTCCCATATCCGCCATTTCCATAGGGCGGCTCATCTCCATAAGGCTGACCGCCATACCCTGTGTTTCCGTAAGGCTGGCCGCCATAAGGCTGACTCCCATAGAACGGTTCTCCCCCAGGCTGAGCCTCATAAGACTGGGACTGGTCCCCATAAAACGGCCCTCCTCCATAAGACTGAGCCTCATGAGACGGCTCCCCATGAAGGGACGGCTCTTCATATCTTTCCACCCCTTCCCCGGAGTCTTCTCCCAGGACCATTGTATCCTCATCCGCCTCCACAGGCGGCGGCAGGACCAGCGGTTTTCCGCAGCCTCGACAAAACTTTGCCGTATCGCTGTTCTTCACTCCGCAATGTACACAATACATACTCTTCTCCCCCTTTTCTTCTAGCGTATCATAAACTGGAACGGTTCATCTGCCAAGACAAAACCATCTCCATGGCATAGCCGGTATTCCTCCCCTGGCTTCAACCGCATTCCATTCAGATAAGTAGAATTTGTCGACCTATGGTCAATCAGATAATACTCCCCGCCTTCCATAATGACACTGGCATGATGACGGCTCACTGCCCGGTTGTCTGCCACACAAAAATCAGCGTCCTGACTCTTTCCGATCAAAGTCTCATCCAGTACAATAGCCATCTCATCCCCTGTGTGAATCCGGATAATATAAGCCACCTCTCTGGCCTTGGTAAAAACATCCGGGATCATGATGTTCAACCCGTCGCCGCTCTCTTTCCAGGAATCCTCATATTCCGGCTCATCAGTTCCTCCGCTGTATCCATACGCCTCTGGCTCATCAGAAGCCGCCGCTTCCGCAGAAGCCGCTGCAATATCCTGCAGAAGAAGCGTGTCTGCCATCGTCTTACACTGATTCAGATTCTCTCTGCTTACATTTTTTACATAATTCAGCAGTGTGTGCATGTTTTCCTGATTTTTTTCTGGATCCCCCTCCATGATGGTCACCAGCTCCGCCATCAAAAGTCTCAGCTTCTCAATGGGACTCCTGGGATCCTTCTGAAGTCCACAAAGCCACCGGATTTCTCCTGTCTCGTTATGGACATATCCATCCGAAAGGCTCATCAAAAGTTCACTTCTGGGAATCATATACTCATCCAGATTCACCCACACTTGAAAGAGGCTTTTTAACACCTGCACCGCCGTCTTTTTCGACATGCCTGCCGAGAAAATCCGGCTTAAAGGCGTGAATCCCGTTGTATTGTAATTGGCCTCCCCGGTCTCCTCCCCTGTGATCTCCAGCCGAAACACACCGTCGATTTCATTGCAGAAAAGCATATTATAGGTAACATGGTCAAAGGCGTTTTCCATAGACGCCTGCCGTTCAATCCTGTCCATCGCCCATCTGGCCCCCTTTCCTTTACCGCAGGACTTCCCCAAGCGCCTCGCAGTCTGTCATCTGTTCCGCCATCTGAGACGGCCCGGCAGGAGAAAGCACTCCTATGGTCCCCGCCACGGGAAGCTCCGGATTCTCATACAGCCGACCATATTTCTCATGAAATTTATTGTACAACAATATGGATTTTGAACAAAGTCCGTTGCCCATCATCTGAAAAAGACTCCAGATCTTATGGAGCCTCTGGTTTGAAGTGTATACTCCATCACTGACAAAAACCACCCGGTCCGCCATACGGCAGGCCTCCAGGAGACCATGATTCACCGAAAAGCTGCTGTCTATGATAATATAACGGAATTCCCCAGAATCAATCAACCTTTTGAGAAAAACCTCCATCCTGGCCCTGGTAATATTCATGAGAGACAGCGGCGCCGAGAGATTGTCATAATAATAAACTCCTCCCGTATCTCTGTTCAAGACCGCTGCCATGGCCGCGTCCAGATCTCCTCCTGTCTCCAGCTCCTTAAGCAAATACTGAAAATCTTTGGGATTTCCCCGCTGAAAGATTGCTCCCGTATCCCCCAGACTGCTCATATTGATATAGAGAACCCGCTTATCCTCCCTGGACAACTTCTGCGCACAAGAAGCCGCAGCTGTAGAACAGCCGCAGCCCGCACTGGCTCCTGCAAATACCAGAAGTTTCACCGAGGTATCCTCATTTTCCAAAAGCTTCCCCAGAACCTCCAGGATTTCCCTCCGGCTCTGATAACGGAAGATCTCTCCCGCTTCCTCCATGGGCTCTTCTGTCAAATAGCCCACATGGATATCACCGATAAACAGCGGATACTCTTCCCTCAGTGCGTCGGAAACGAGAACCCCCTCCGTCTCTCTGGCTGAAATCAGATGATTTAACTGGTCCTTATCACAGACCGGCAAAAATGCATACTCCTGTCCTGCCGCCGCATTCATATACTGGCAGAACCGTTCTGTGTATGCACTGTCCGGATCATACACCGCAATCCTTATCTGTCCCATAAACTATGTACATTCCTTCCAAAAATCACAGAATCAATATCCCATCTTCTTCTCATAATCCGCAATCAGCTTCCTGTTTGCAGTCTCATAATCGTTAAACACATTCTCATTAAAATGCCCCGGATCAATCAGCGGCACATACCAGGATTTGCTCATAAAGTATTCATTGAGGGCAGCATCCTTAAACTTTCTGCCGTGACGGGCATAGATTTCGTTTCGCGCAAGCCTCAGCTCTTCCTTCGAAAGACCGGCAAGATCCGCTTCTGTCAGGTAGACGGAATTGCTGGTGGGAAGAATATATTCCGCCGCAGCCTCCGAAGAGGGCATTTCGGAAGAAGACGCATCGACGGTGGGCTGCGTCGGCGCAGGCGTCTCCTGGAAAGAAGGGACCGTCTCTGAAGGGACTGTCTCCTCTAAAGGATCTTCCTCTGTCGTCCCGGCCATATCCTCCCTGCTTTTTGTCCCTTCTGCAATCGCCATGCTTTCCCCGCCTCCGTCTTTCTTTCCGCCGAAGGTGCGGATGCCAAGGAAGATCAACACACCAATCAAAGCCACTGCCACCAGGCTGAGTATCACAATCAAAACTGTGGTGAAACTGCCTTTTTTCTGTCTGGGTTCTCCTCTGTCATACCCCGGCTCCCGATAATGTCCATATCCCGGGTTTCCATGAGGCTGTCTGTCTCCTGCACCTTTGTAATGCTCCTGTACCGGCTTCCGATCCGTATATCCGCCATAAGCCTGAGGCTCTTCATAAAGCGGTTTTTCATAGGACGGCTCCCTTTCCGGAATCGGCTTTACGGGAGCGCCGCAGCCGTCGCAAAATTTAGAATTATCCGGAATTTGTTTTCCGCATTCCTCGCAAAACATGATTTCCCTCCCATTTTTCCACTTCCATATTCAAAAAATTCAAACGCTATTGCTATTTTAACACATCTTTCCGATTACTGCATTAAATTTTTTCCCAGTTTTTTAATTGTTTGACTTTTCTCCCTTTTTTTCTACTGTGTTTTCCGTTTCTTTTCCCGTCCCGCTTCCTGCCTCCGCCAGAGAAATCAACCCTTTTTTTCGCAGCCGGTAATCCACAATTCTGCTGATAATCCGGTAAATAACAGCGAAAAGCGGGACTCCGATGAGCATCCCCACGATTCCGAAAAGGCCGCCGAAAAACAGGATCGAAAACACCACCCAGAAAGCAGAAAGTCCTGTGGACTCCCCAAGAATTTTAGGACCGATAATATTTCCGTCCACCTGCTGTAAAATAAGGATAAACAGGATAAAGATCAGCCCTTTTGCCGGATTCGCCAAAAGAATCAGGATGGCACTGGGAATTGCCCCCAGATAAGGACCGAAAAATGGAATGATGTTCGTCACGCCCACAATCACACTGACCAACACCGTGTAAGGCATCTGCAGAATATAGAGCACGATAAAGCAGAGAAGCCCGATGATCAGCGAATCCACCAGCTTTCCCGCAATAAAACCGCCGAAAACCTGGTTGCTCTCTTTCAGGGTGTCGATCAGGATTTTTGCATGTTTCTCTGAAAAAGCCGCATAGATCATCTGCTTGGCCTGCCGCTTGAAAGTCCTCCGGCCGTTTAACACATAGATCGCCACAATGATCCCGATAATAATATTAAATGTGGTACTGAAAAAGCTGATGACCCCTGTCGTCAGGTGACCGAACAGCACGTTCATATCTTTAAAGAAATCTGTCTGCACCCAATTGTTAAAGAACGTCAGCGCCTTGTCTGTCAGCTCTTTTACAATATCTGCATCCATCCCCTCCCGCTGCATAAAATCCATAATCTCCACCGATGCATGGCGGATCTGGCCCGGAAGGGAGGCGATCATACTGCTGATGTTGGTATAGAGCTCCGGAATCACCATGACCGCCAGCACGGCAATGACGGCAATCCAGAAGACTAAGGCCAAAAGGATACTGAGTCCCTTGCTGATGCTCACAGCTTTTCTCTCCTTTTTGATCCCCTTTTTCAGCAGCTTCGTCAGATATTTTTCAAAAAACTTCACCACCGGATACATCAGATAGGCAATAATAAAGCCAAAGACAATGGGTTCCAGAATCCCCAAAATGGTCTTGACTGCCTTTATGACAGTCTCATATTTATAGAGCAGCAAAAAAAACAGAATACTGGCGGCAATAACACAGAACGCCGTCAGTCCCATAGAGGCATATTTTCTCATCCCCGCCCTGGCGGATTCCCTCTTTTCCTCTCCCTGTCTCACAACAAAATCCCCCTTTCCTCCTGCGCCCCCGCGCATAGAATGCCGCCGGTCTCCCGGCGGCACATCCCACTGGCGGCCCTTAAGACAGTTTCCCTTTCCGGTTACTGCGTCAAAACCGCCATCTCTTCTACATACTTGTAAAACTCCAAAAAGCTTCCTGTCTGAAAACCGTCCAGTGCCTTTCCCCTGCGGTTGATCAGACAATCCGTAAGGAGATAGCCGCTCATTCCAAGGGAAAGGACGCACATGTCCTCATCCACGTCATTCCCCACCATCAGGCATTGCTCCGGCTCCTTTCCAGCCCGCTTTAAAATGGACCGGTAATACTCCAGATTCGGTTTGCAGTAATACTCCTTCTCATAGGTGGTCACCAGATCAAAGTCCTCTGGCACAAGGCCGGCCCACTCCATCCGCCGATAAGTGGCCACAGACGGAAACACTGGATTGGTCGCAAGGATCACCCTATAGCCCTTTGCCTTGAGGAGTCTTACCACTTTCGCAGAAAGCTCCGAAAACCTGGTGGCTGTCCTGGCTTCCCCAAACTGGTTTTCATAAAATTTTATGAAACGCGCTTCTTCCCCTGCCATCTCCTGCTCCATGGCCCCGGAAAATTCCATCCAGAACCGGTCCCGGTTGCTGATGGAGCCATCGTTTTTTATCATGGCCTCCACGCCCTTCCAGACAGAACCAGTCAGCCGTTTCGGGTCAAACCCCTCCGGCGCAAAGGTCCTTCCCAGGGCTTCCATATAAAGCCGGACAAACGCATCCTGATCCATGGGAAGCAGGCTCCCGTCCAAATCAAAGAGCACCGTATCAATCCTTTTCATGATTTAGTCCTGCCATTTCATGTCTTTCAGAATATCACAGAAATCAAAGGTGGCAAAATAATCACGGGCCGTCTCTCCTCTGCGGATCAGCTTAACACTTCCGTCCTCCTTCAAAAGAAGCTCTGCAGAACGGAGCTTTCCGTTGTAATTATACCCCATAGAATAGCCGTGGGCTCCCGTGTCATGAATCACCAGGAAGTCTCCCACATCCACCTTCGGAAGCATCCGGTCGATGGCAAACTTGTCACTGTTTTCACACAAAGAACCAGTCACATCATACTTGTGGTCACAGACGGTATTGTCTTTTCCCATGACTGTGATATGATGATACGCCCCGTAGATAGCTGGCCGCATCAGATTGGCCGCACAGGCGTCGCAGCCGATATATTCCTTATAGATATGCTTCTGATGGACCGCCTTTGTCACCAGACAGCCGTAAGGCCCCATCATAAACCGCCCCATCTCCGTATAAATAGCTACATCATCCATTCCCGCCGGCAAAAGGACCTCCTCGTAAACCTTGCGCACGCCCTCGCCGATGGCCATGATATCATTCCCCTCCTGCTCCGGCCGGTAAGGAATACCCACACCGCCGGACAGATTGATGAATTTCACACTGGCCCCGGTCTTTTCCTTAAGCTCCACAGCCAGCTCAAAAAGCACTTTTGCGAGCATCGGATAATACTCGTTGGTGACTGTGTTGCTGGCCAGGAACGCGTGAAGTCCAAAAGTCTTCACCCCTTTTGCCTTCAGGATTTTAAAACCCTCAATTATCTGCTCATGGGTAAAACCATATTTGGCATCGCCCGGGTTGTCCATGATCCCGTTGCTCATCTTGAACAGGCCGCCCGGATTGTACCGGCAGCTGATGGTCTCCGGGAGCCCTGCACACTTCTCCAGATATTCAATGTGCGTAAAGTCGTCCAGATTGATGGTAGCGCCGATCTTCTGCGCCATCTGGTATTCCTCTGCAGGAGTCGCATTGGAGGAAAACATAATCTCTTCCCCCGTGCAGCCGATCGCATCGGCCAGCATAAGCTCCGTCATGGAGGAGCAGTCACAGCCGCAGCCGTACTCCCGCAGAATATTGATCAAAAAGGGATTGGGTGTGGCCTTCACCGCAAAATACTCCCGAAACCCCTTATTCCAGGAAAACGCTTCTTTCACCCGTTTTACATTCTCCCGGATTCCCCTCTCGTCATAGAGATGGTAGGGGGTCGGATAGGTTTTTTCAATTTCCTTAAGCTGTTCTAATGTTACAAAAGGTTCCTTTTTCATGGCAGTACGCTGCTCCTTTTCGTCTGTTTTATTCTTCCACGCTGTAATTGGGCGCTTCTTTCGTAATATGAATGTCATGGGGATGGCTCTCTTTTAAGGAAGCCGCGGAAATCTTCACAAACTCTGCCTTCTCCTGCAGGGTCGGGATGTCCGGTGCGCCGCAGTAACCCATACCGGAACGGATGCCGCCGATGAGCTGGAATACCGTATCCTCCACAGTTCCCTTGTAGGCCACCCGGCCCTCCACGCCCTCCGGCACCAGCTTC
>JAAWBT010000093.1 GCA_022792835.1 Lachnospiraceae bacterium
AATAAAAACGATGTCCGTGATCTTGTGAAGCTTTGGGTCCCTAGCTTTCAGGAGAGACAAAGCAAAGGAAGCGTGGAACACTGATAACTGATGTATGGATAGATCTTATCGGTGTAGGAATAGGAACTATTTTAGGATATTGGATTTGGAAAGTTCTGTATGCAAAAAATATGCATAAAAATATTAGCCACAAAGAGAGGAACTATTATTATGGAAAAAAAAGACATTAGCTTTAGCCCGCCGGATATTAGTAAAGCTGAAATAGAAGAAGTTATTAATACTCTCAAAAGTGGTTGGATTACAACAGGTCCAAGAACAAAATTATTAGAACGGAGACTCGCTGCTTATATTGAAACTGGAAATGCGAATATGAATACAGAAGATAGCATAGAACACTGGAGTAATCGTGTTGTCTGTCTGAACTCCGCAACTGCTGCAGAAGAATTAAACCTGAGAATATTAGGCATAGGACCAGGGGATGAAGTCATTGTTCCTGCTTATACTTATACCGCGAGCGCCAGTGCTGTTATTCATTGTGGAGCAACAATTAAATTTGTAGATATCCAAAAAGATGGCGATCCGATTACCCACGCACCTGAAATGGATTATGAAAAATTAGAAACAGCCATTACAGAAAAAACGAAAGCTGTTGTAGTCGTAGATTTCGGTGGAATAGTCTGTGATTACGATAAAATTTTTGAAACCATTGAAAAGAAAAAAAAGCTCTTTCGTCCAGTTAAAAGTGATGGAACATATTTAGGCGATTTGTCTTCCAAAATTCAAAGGGTTATTGGCCGTGTAGCCGTCATTGCCGATTGTGCCCACAGTCTTGGTGCCAGCAGATTTTTTCGCAATGAAAAAAGGTATTGTGGTACAATCGCAGATTTCACAAGTTTTTCTTTTCATGCTGTAAAAAATTTCACTACGGCTGAGGGTGGAGCTGCTACATGGCTACCAGTTACTGGCATCGATAATACTGAAATCTATAAGATGTACCAGCTCCTGTCTCTCCATGGTCAAAACAAGGATGCTTTTGCAAAGACAAAAGCGGGGGCCTGGGAGTATGACATTGTTGGGCCCTGGTACAAATGTAATATGACTGATATTATGGCAGCAATTGGTTTAAAGCAATTAGATAGATATTTAAATTTGCTCAAACGGAGAGCCCAGATAATAGAGAAATACGATAATATTTGTGATATTCTTGGCATTAACCATATGGTTCACCATACAGATTATATGGATAGTTCGAAGCATCTGTATCCTATCCGTATTCCTGGAATAGATGTGGGACAAAGAAATGAAATGATTAAAAAGCTGGCTGAAGCAGGAATTGCTACAAATGTCCATTACAAACCATTGCCAATGATGACAGCATATAAGGTTTTTGGGTGGAATATTGCAGACTTCCCCAATACATATGACTATTATCACAACCTGATCACATTGCCGCTCCACACACTGCTGTCGGATGATGATGTTGACTATGTCTGTGCAAACTTAAATACTGTCATTGAGAGATAAGGAAATACGATGTTGAAACGATGGGAAGAGCTTCCAGATTTCATGAGAGTTCAAGAAGTAAAGCCATATTGGAAAATTCTGAATAAAAAACGTGGCCAGTTGCTTTTTAAAAGAATATTTGATTTAGTCGTCGCACTAGTACTCCTTATTATACTTGCTATCCCAATGGCTGTGATAGCTGTGCTGATTAAGATAGATTCTGAGGGCCCGGTATTCTATAGGCAAGAGCGAGTAACAACCTATGGAAAGCATTTCAGAATTCATAAATTTCGTACAATGGTCTCCAATGCAGACAAAATAGGGACATCTGTGACGATTAATAATGATACCAGAATCACCAAAATTGGATCGAAGCTGAGAGGATATAGGTTAGACGAACTTCCACAAGTTCTCGATATAATCAAAGGCGATATGAGTTTTGTTGGAACTAGGCCAGAAGCAGTAAAGTATGTGGACCAATATAAACCTGAATATAACGCCACATTGCTTATGCCTGCCGGAATTACATCTGAAGCAAGCATTAGATATAAGGATGAAGACAAGTTGTTAACTGCAACAAATAATGTTGACCGTACATACATTGAAAAAGTGCTTCCAGCAAAAATGAAATGGAATTTGGAAAGTATCCGCCGTTTTCAATTCTTACATGAAATTTTGACTATGTTTCGGACTGTATTTATTATGTTGGGGAAGAACTATGAGTAATTGAGGTAAATTTATGAATGAAAAAACTTTATTTGTAGATGAAAAAATCCTAAGATAATACAAAACAAAAATTTTTCAAACTCAATCTTGTAAAGGAGGCTGCATGAGAAAAAATCATATTCCATTTTCTGTTCTTATGTCGCTTTATATCAATGAAAAAGCAGAATATTTCCGTGAATGTATGGAAAGTGTCCTTAACCAGACAGTTCCTCCGAAAGAGATTGTTATTGTGAAAGATGGCCCAATCAGTGAAGAAGTTGAGAGTGTGTTGCAGCAATATATAAACAACAACCTAAGTTTAATTAAAGTTGTTGCGTACACACCAAATAAAGGACTTGGTTATGCATTAAATAAGGGAATTAAGGCCTGTTCAAACGAATTGATTGCCAGAATGGACACAGATGATATAGCCAGACGAGATAGGTTTGAAAAACAACTCCAAAAGTTTGAACTGAACCCTAATTTAGACATTTGCGGTTCTCAAATAGATGAATTTGAAGATACTCCAGATAGAATTGTTGCAAAAAGAAGTGTTCCGACTACTGATAAAGAAATTAAAGAGTATCAAAAAAGAAGAGATTCTTTTAATCACATGACAGTCATGTATAAAAAAAGCGCTGTATTGAAAGCTGGAAACTATCAACCATGTTTGCTGATGGAAGATACATATCTATGGGTAAGAATGATCCTTACAAATGCAACATGCATGAACTGTGATGAATCTTTGGTCTATGTTAGGATTGGCAAAGGAATGTATGAACGTCGTGGGGGATGGAAATATTTCAGGAAATATAAAGACGGAAGAAAAAAAATTTACGATACTGGATATATCTCAATATCAGACTATTATTATACATTAGGCGTTCAATTTTGCTTTGCGTTAATGCCATCATATATCCGGGGTCTATTATATAAAAAAATACTTCATAATAAATAATAGTTAATCATAAAGAGCTTACTTTTTGAATTTTAAAAGTTATTATTATGTGTATTATTAGAGGAATGTTATGAATAAGATTGTATATATTATCAATAAAATGCGTGACGTTAAGCCAAGAGATATCATATCAATCTTTTCAATGGGCATTGCTAGATTTGTAGCTCCAATTGCTTGGAAAGAATATAAAGGCTGCTGGCTTGTATGTGAAGAAGCCATGGAAGCAAGAGATAATGGATATTGGTTTTATAAATATATGCGTGAAAAGCATCCAGACAAAAGATGTATATATGCAGTATCTAGAAAGTCTGTCGACTATACAAAGGTTACTTCTATAGGTGAAACCGTCGAATTTGGTTCCATTAAGCATTGGGGATTATATTTTCTGTGCGAATATAATATAAGCTCTCAAAAGGGTGGAAAACCTAATGCTGCTGTTTGTGCATTCATGGAGCTTAATGGCATAATTAAAGTAAAAAATGTTTTTTTGCAGCATGGTGTTACAATTAATAATGCTCGATGGTTATATTCTGATAGATCAAATTTCACTTACTTTATAACTGCGACAAGACCTGAAAATGACTTTATTGAATCTACCTTTGGTTTTCCTAAAAACACTGTTCAATATACAGGCTTTCCCCGATTTGATAATTTGCATAATATCTACACTATAAGGAATAGAGTTTTGATTATGCCCTCTTGGAGAGCATGGTTTAAAGAAAAAACTGCCCAAGTTAATAGATCAGATTCCGATTTTGAACATTCTGAATATTTAGAAAAATGGAGGGATTTTATTTCTTGTAATAGAATGAAGGAAATTATCAAAAAGTTTGATTTAGAAGTCATCTTTTATCCACATAGAAATATGCAAACTTACATTGATTTTTTTAAAGGAAATGATTCTGGGGTTATTATTGCGTCTGCTAGAGATTACGATATACAAGAACTTATGAAAAGTGCTGAGATGATGATAACAGATTATTCAAGTGTATTTTTTGATATGGTTTATATGATGAAACCAGTGATTTTTTATCAATTTGATGAACAAAAATTTCGAAAACAACAATATCAGGAGGGCTATTTCGATTATCATAATAATAGTTTTGGTAAAAGTTTCAAAGACACGGACTTATTATTTGAAGAACTGGTAAGGATAATAGAGAAACAATTTCAGGTTTCAACACAATTCAAAGCAGAGCGTTCTAAAATATTTGAACTTTTCGATGCTAAAAACTCAGAGAGAATATATCAGCTGCTTACTTCAAATAATAAATAAAGGATAATAATATGAACTTTATAATTTTAGGAATAACTCTTATAAATCCGTTTATTGGCTTTTTGATGGCACTGCTTGGTATATATGGAGATAGAAAACACTGGAGAACATATATTTTCTGCATGAGTTTGTTTTTTGCTAACCTTTCATACTGTTATACTCCAGAAAGTGTCCATCCTGATTTATATCGTTATTTTGAATACATATTCAGATTGAGAGGAAGGAGTTTAGCAGAGACAGTCTCCTATGGATATCAAGGAACAAAACTTTATGTATTTAGTTTTTTTGTTTGGATAGCTAATTTGTTCCAGGATGAACATTTAGTTCCTTTCTTTTCTGTCCTATTGGTATATTACATTGCATTTTATTGTACATGCTTCATGGGTGAACGAGAAAAAATTAAATGGAAATTTGTTTGTACCTATTTAGTTTTTCAAATGATGACTCTCGATTGGTACTCATTAACAAATAATGTACGTAATGTAGCAGCATTTGCAGTCATTGGATTTGCCATATTTAGGGATACCTATGTGGGCAAAAAAGACTTATTGACTCTAATATGTTATGTTGCACCTATATTTGTACATCCTACATCGCTGATATTTGTACTTGTTCGTATTGTACTGGCGTTTATAAAAACTAATAAAATGAGAGTCATACTCTTAGCAGTTACAATACTAATTAATCTAATTGTTGAACTACTGGAAAAAAATATTAATTTAATAACCGACAATTATGTTATTCAATATTTGATTAGAAAGGCTTATAATTATTTGTTTGATACAAACTCAGCATATGGTCTAGCCGTACAAGCAAGTTTAAGGAGTTCAATTACAAGAATACTTTATTTAACACTTGCTGTACTGTTTGTATTGATGTTTTTTGTTTTATTATATAATAAAACAAAAAACCGTAGAGAAGTCGCTTTTCAAAATGTCCTTGAAAAGTATCAAACATTTATTATGGTTTTAGCTTTGATGGCGTTGGCATGTTCAACAATGTTGCGACCGGAATACTGGCGTTTTACTGCTGCTTTGATTATTTTTGGCTCTGGAATTGTTCTTTTGTTCATGGGGCTACCCCGAAATATCATATCACAATTATTAAAAAACTTATTCTTAGTTTTGACAGTGATGTGTTTTTTTATATGGGGATACCAATTTTCATATTTTAATTATAAAAAATTGATTGTAGATATGATGTTAAACAGTCCTATAATTGTCGCTATACAACACTTAATAAGATTGTAAGAGGATTCTATGAAGCAAAGTGTATTTAGAGTATATAACAGAGTTAAGAATCATTTATATAAAAACAAGGCCGTTCTCAAAGTATATTCATTATTTATGTCTGAATTACCCAATAAAAGGGCAGCCAAAAAGCTTCTAAAAAATGGTTATTCAGATCTTAATATGCTATTTGCTACGCTCTCAAATACAGGATTTACTTGTTTCTGCGATTTTGGTACTTTATTAGGCTTTGTAAGAGATGGAGGTTTTATTCCCCATGACAATGATATTGATTTAGCTATTGTGGATAGCCAATCGTTTAATTGGGAGATTCTTGAGGCGACCTTAAAAACATTTGGTATGAGGAAACTGCATTATTACACATATCACAACAAAATTACTGAACAAACATATGCATTTGAAGACGGATTAACAGTTGATTTCTTTCTATATGAGTATTTATCTAATGGTAGTATGATAACTTATGTATATTATAAAAATCATGATATGGTTTACAATAACTCACATGATCGCTCTGTAAAAGCCCTTATTTATCCGTCTGTCGATAGTGTAGAACAATATAATGTACACGGAATTAGCGTAACCGTTCCTTCTAATTATGAAAAACGCTTAGAAGATATTTACGGAAAATCATGGCGAGTTCCAGATCCTAAATATAAACCTGATAGAAGAGAAAATATTATGTCTGATCTGGGCAAAAAAATTGATACTGAATAATTTAAAACTAGTGTACTACTGTATTAATATTAAGTAATATTTTTCAACATTGTTAAGGAGTATTCTTGTGATCCAAAAGTCGATTTGTAAATATAATAAGATGCCTCTTCAAGTTCGAGCATCTTTTTGGTTTTTTATATGCTCCTTTCTTCAAAAAGCCATTACAGCTATTACCACGCCAATATTTACAAGATTATTTACAAGCAATGAATTCGGACAGTTTAATGTTTTTGTTTCATGGCAATCAATTCTGAGTGTTTTCTTAACGTTAAATTTATGCTATGGATTCTATACAGCAGGGCTTGTGAAGTATGAAAAAGATCATGTTAATTTTGTTACATCATTGGAAGGATTATCTTTGACAATGATTATATTCTGGTTCGTTACTTATTCATGCTTCCATGCTTTTTTTAATCATTTATTTTCTTTATCAACCTTCCAAATGGTTTGTTTAATTGGGACTATTTGGACAACCACCGTTTATTGTTTTTGGGCTGCGGAAGAAAGAGTACAATATTCATATAAAAAACTGACAGTTGTTACCTTGTTGGTTTCAATAGTAAAACCTCTTGTTGGCATTATTCTTGTTATTATTTCGCATGATAAAGTATCTGCGCGCATTGCAGGGCTGTTTTTGGTCGAATTGTTTGGCTTCGGCTGGATATTTATATATCATTTAAAACGAGGAGGAAAACTTTTTTCTAAGTATTACTGGAAGAATGCTATTCTATTTGGTCTTACCATGGTACCACATTATCTTTCTCAGACAGTATTGAATAGCTCAGACAGAATAATGATAAGTCGTATGGTGTCTGATCAGGCCGCAGGCATTTATAGCTTAGCTTATTCAGTCTCTATGATAATGAATTTGTTTAATACTGCATTAACACAATCTGTTGGTCCCTGGGTTTATCAACGTATAAAAGCCAAAGAAGTAACGGAAGTTTCAACAGTTCTTTTTCCCACGATTATATTAATTGCCTTAGTAAATTTATTATTAATTTCGTTTGCTCCTGAAGTGGTGTATTTATTTGCACCCAAGGAATATTACGATGCAATTTGGACAATTCCTCCTGTTGTTATAAGCGTATTTTATATATATCTATATAGCCTTTTTTCTTATGTTGAGTTCTATTATGAAAAAACAAAATATATATCCGTTGCTACAGTAATCGCTGCGCTTACAAATATAATATTAAATTTTTTTGGAATTAAGATCTTTGGTTATATAGCGGCAGGGTATACTACTTTGCTTTGCTTTGCGCTATACGCAATAGGACATTATTGTGTGATGCGCTTGATCGAAAAGGATAAACATGATGGAAATTCTATTCTCCCCGGAAAGAACTTATTATTATTATCTTTTGGTTTTACTCTAATTGGGTTATTGGTTAGTTTGACATATCACAACATTATAGTCAGATATTGTTTCCTTTCTATATGTACTATTGTGGTTATTTTAAAGAAAAGCTGGATATCAGTAATAATAAAAAAAATACTAGGTTTACGAAAAAATGCTTAAAAATATTTTTGTCTCAAAAATGAAACGGAGAGGTATATTATGCATGCAATTATTTTAGCAGCAGGAATGGGGAAACGCTTAAAAGAGCTTACCAAAAATACTACGAAATGTATGGTAAAAGTTAACGGGGTTACTCTAATTGATCGTATGCTCCACCAGATTGATAAACAACAACTTTCCCGAATTATTATTGTTGTCGGTTATGAAGGACAGAAGCTGATTGATTACATCAGCACTCTTGGGATTCGGACTCCAATAGTTTACATTAACAATCCTATTTATGATAAGACCAATAACATTTATTCTCTTGCATTGGCCAAAGAGTGGCTATGTAAAGACGATACTCTTCTCTTTGAGTCTGATCTTATATTCGAGGATTCTGTATTAGAGGCTCTAGTCTCTGATCCTCGCGATACGTTAGCCCTTGTTGATAAGTACGAATCTTGGATGGATGGTACTTGCGTAAAACTTAGGGACGATGATAGCATAGAGGCCTTTGTTCCGGGAAAAAATTTTAAGTTTAACGAAATTAAAGATTACTACAAGACCGTCAATTTATACAAATTTAGCAAGTATTTCTCTAAAACACATTATGTACCATTTCTTGAAGCCTATCAGTCCGCACTTGGACACAATGAATATTATGAACAGGTTCTCCGCGTCATTACGATGCTGGACGATTCAGAAATCAAGGCTAAGCGGCTAGAAGGTCAACGTTGGTATGAGATTGATGATATTCAGGATCTTGATATTGCTGAATCAATCTTTACGCCGGATAAAGATGAGCGTGTTAAATTACTTCAGGGCCGTTTTGGAGGATATTGGCGTTATCCTAAACTGCTGGATTTTTGTTATCTCGTCAATCCATACTTTCCTCCTAAGAGGATGAAAGATGAGATCAGGGCTAATTTTGATACACTTCTCACAGAATATCCGAGTGGCATGCGTGTGAACAGTCTGCTTGCTGCTAAGAATTTTGGTGTCCATCAGGAAAACATTCTGGTAGGAAACGGGGCTTCAGAACTTATAAAATCATTGATGGAATGTCTTGCTGGTAAAACCGGATTTATCAGACCTACTTTTGATGAATATCCAAACAGATACGACCGAGAGGATTCCATAAATTTTATTCCTAATAATAAAGATTATTCCTATACCGCTAATGACCTGATGGATTATTTCGGAGGCAAAAATATCCAAAACCTTATTGTTATTAATCCAGATAATCCCAGCGGTAATTATATAAAAAAAGCTGAACTTATCCGATTGATTGTATGGTCAAAAGAGAAAAACATAAAGCTTATCATCGACGAATCCTTCGTGGATTTTGCAGATGAGGAAAATAGTACACTTATTGATCAGAAACTTATTTCTGCGAATCCGCACCTTTATGTGATGAAAAGTATTTCCAAGTCCTATGGTGTCCCCGGGTTACGGCTGGGGGTATTGGCCTCAGGAGACACTGTTACTATTGCAGCGATGAAAAAAGATGTAGCTATCTGGAATATAAACTCTTTCGGCGAATTCTATATGCAGATCGAGGAGAAATATAAAAAAGATTATATGGTTGCCTTAGGACAGCTAAAAGCAGAAAGAAAGCGATTTGAGGCTGAGCTTGACAGGATCAAAGGTATCCGGGTTATTCCTTCACAGGCAAATTTTGTGATGGTTGAATTAGCTGATGAAATTTCTCCAAAAGAGCTTTTAAAAACACTGCTTATCAAACATAATCTTTTGATAAAGGAGCTTACAACAAAGACAAATGGAAGAAATTATCTGCGATTGGCAATAAAAAATACGAAAGAAAATAATATATTAATCCTTGCATTAAAGAGTGAATTAGAGTAAAGCACATATCCTGCAGATTACCAGAACAATATAGAGAGGATATCAATACATGAGAATTACAATTGTTGGCGGTGGAAATGTTGGAACTCAATTTGCTGTCCATTGTGCCGAAAAGGAACATGAAGTAATAATATACACATCTACTCCAAATATTTTCAGGAAACATCTGAATATCGTAGATGAGACAGGGACTACAACTCATAAAGGCGATATCCTTTACGCTACAAATGATCCAGGAAATGCCTTCTACAATTCTGAATTGATTTTGGTTACAATACCGGCTACGATGATGGATTCAATTGCTAAAATTATATATGAGTATGCACCAAAAACAGCTGTAATTGGTGTTGTCCCAGGAAATGGCGGAAGCGAATGTGCTTTTAAAGCTTGTATAGAGAGAGGTAATGTGTTCTTCGGAATTGAACGAGTTCCGGCAATTGCACGTTTAGTGAAAAAAGGTGAAACCGTTAGATCAATAGGTTACAGGAATGAGCTGCATGTTTCCTCTTTGCCAATCGTAAATGTAGAAAAATGCTGCGATCTCATAGCAGATATTTTTGATATGCCTTGTGTACCAATCCCTAATTTCCTGAATCTTACTATGACGCCATCGAATCCTATTCTTCATACTGCGAGATTAAAAACCCTTTTCAAAGATTACACGGATGGAATTACGTATGATTCTGTCCCTTTATTTTATGAAGAGTGGGACGATGAATCTTCACAATTACTGATTGCCTGTGATGAAGAAGTACAGACCATATGTAAAGCGTTACCCAAATTCCACCTTGAATTTGTGAAATCTCTTCAGCTTCACTATGAAAGTTCAACTGTAGAGACTATGACAAAGAAAATATCCGGAATTAAGGCATTTAAAGGTCTTGTCACACCAACTGTAGAAATAAACGGGAAGTTAATACCAGATCTTTACTCGAGGTATTTTACAGCGGATTTTTCCTACGGACTTACTATTATCAAACAAATCGCGGATTTTGCAGGTGTTTTCATCCCCAATATTGATGCGACCATACAATGGTATAACGACATCGCAATTGAAAATAAAGAATTCCAATTTAAGGATTATGGAATTTATGATACATACTCGTTTGAAAAATTTTACTTACAATGAAAACTGGCTTGTTGAAAAAATTGCTTCCTATTGTGGGGCGAAAGAAGGTACTGTATCCTACAAGGTAGAAAATGATATATAGTATCAAGATTTTTTCGCAAATTTAATTTCTGCCGCCCGGTATCCATTAGTCTGTCCATCGGGGAAGGTACCAATTGCTTTTGTCCGGCGCTTGATCTCACGGCAGCCATCTTCATTGACACCGATGGCCACAAGGACAGAGACATTCTGTATCCCGCCGCCCCATCTGCGTTTGAGATAAACACCGTCTACATAGACATAGGGATATCTGCCGGAAAGGGAATGGGTGACACTTTTGTTCCCCAGAGGGCTTCAGTAATGTCCTCTATACGGCGTACGGCCTCCTTTAGTAGATATTGTTGTGTTGACTTTATTCTACCAAACAGCTATAGACCATGTTTATTTTTATGAAATTAATTTACGAAACTTATTATACGTCATCAAAAATTATTTTTATGTTGTTATTAACAACACTCTAAATTGTTTAACCCTCCACATCTAGAATATTTACAATATTTTTCTTTGTTATTGACATTTCAGTCATATTCTGTTATTGTATAAACGTTTTTAGCAGGATATCCGTTTCAAAAATGTTGTCTTTAGCAACATTCTAAATTTGCAACTGTCGCATCGCCAATCGCCTTTCCAATTAAGGAAATTTGTTCATTATGAAAAAACTCTCTTTGCAGCTTCTTGCAGAAACTGTCATTTCCCGGCGCAAGACGCAAGGGATCACACAGGTTCAGCTTGCTAAAACTATTGGAATGAACCGGTCGATTTTATCTAGGCTGGAGTCTCAGGAATATACACCTTCTGTGAATCAGCTCTGGGGGCTTGCAGAGGCACTGGGGTTTGACCCCGCAAATCTGTTTGTATCGGATGAAGCTTCCTGTCTTCCGGTGGACAGACATTTTCGTATCGTGGTCGCGGGAGCAGGGTTTGTCGGTCTCTCGACGGCGCTTCTTCTGGCCCAGCATAATCCTGTGACAATCGTGGAGCCTGTCCCAGAGAAAGTAGAAATGTTGAATCATTATCTTTCTCCTGTTAAGGATAAATATATAGAGAGGTTCCTGGCAGAAGCAAATGCCGGGACCAGAGAACTCTGCTTGACTGCTGTCACCGACGGGACTGAGGCTTATGGGAAAGCTGATTATGTAGTCATTGCCGTACCGACCAGTTATGAACCGAAGACGAACCGACTCAGCTGTGCGGCTGTCGAGGCTGTGATCAGACAGGCTTTGGATTCTGCAAAAGCCAGTGAAACCAAGCCTGCCATTGTCATCCGCTCTACTGTGCCTGTGGGGTATACAGAACATATGCAGCAAATATTCCGTACAGATCGTATTCTTTTCAGTCCGGAATTTCTGAGAGAGTCTGCTGCTTTTTATGATACCCTTTATCCGGACCGGATCATTGTGGGAGGTGACAAAAATGCGGAAACGGAGTCTCGTACATTTGCCGCTCTTCTCCAGCAAGGTACTGTAAAAAAGTCTCTTGAAACCTTATTTATGAGCAGCGCCGAAGCAGAGACAGTGAAACTGTTTGTAAATACTTATCTGGCACTGCGGATCAGCTATTTTAACGAGCTGGATACCTATGCTGAACGAAAGGGGCTGAGGACGGCTTCCATCATCAAAGGCGTCTGCCTGGACTCTCGTGTCGGTGATTATTATAACAATCCATCCTTTGGACATGGAGGCTATTGTCTCCCAAAAGATACCAGACAGCTTCTCGCCAACTATCAGGATGTTCCGGAAAATTTGATTCAGGTTATTGTGGAGAGCAACCGCGCAAGAAAAGATTTCATTGCAGAAAGGGTGTTGGAACTTGCCGGTACTTATGGCAACAACGAATCTTTTTCTGCCGCCAAAGAAAGTCAGCAAAGAGACATTGTGGTTGGTGTTTACCGCCTGACCATGAAAATTGGTTCCAATAACTTCCGCCACTCTTCTATTCAGGGCATTATGAAACGGATTAAGGCCAATGGCGCTACCGTGGTGATCTATGAACCTGCCCTAACAAGCGGCTCTACTTTTTTCGGAAGCCAGATCATCAATGACCTGAAAAAGTTCAAAGCCATGTGCAGCTGTATCATTGCCAACCGCTATGACACCGTTTTAGATGATGTGAAGGAGAAGGTTTATACCAGAGATCTTTTTCACCGGGATTAAGTGTGTTGTAAGCAGACAATTCTAACTATAAAGGAGAATAATCATTATGAAGATCACAGTCGCAGGAGTTGGATATGTAGGACTTTCCCTTGCAGTCCTTCTCGCCCAGAACCATGAAGTCACCGCAATCACCACCACCAAATCCAAAGCAGAGAAGCTGAATCAGTTTTTCTCTCCCATTCAGGATGAAGAAATCGAGCGTTTTTTTGAGGAGGTCCGAAATGGTTCCCGCTCCCTGAACCTTTATACCACCACGGACAAAGCTGCCGCCTACCGGTCTGCTGAGCTTGTCATCATTGCCACTCCGACGAATTATGATGATGAACAGCATTTCTTTGATACCAGTGCTGTGGAAGATTCCATCGAGCAGGTGCTGGCTGTCAATCCAAAGGTACTTATGGTTATCAAATCTACGGTCCCTGTGGGATATACGGATTCTGTCAGGGATAAATACGGCATCGACAATATTATCTTCAGCCCGGAATTCCTCCGTGAGTCCAAAGCGCTCTACGACAATCTGCATCCGAGCCGTATTGTGGTCGGTGCTTATGATCAACAGCAAGAGGAAGCCAGGATGTTTGCGGATCTTCTTCTGGAAGGAGCCAGAACGGAAGAACGG
The DNA here is from genome assembly GCA_022792835.1 of Lachnospiraceae bacterium. Taxonomy (GTDB): domain Bacteria; phylum Bacillota; class Clostridia; order Lachnospirales; family Lachnospiraceae; genus Lientehia. Next base: position 13,720 of record JAAWBT010000093.1, read on the forward strand.
CGGGCGGGAAAAGAGCCTCAGGATATCCCTGCACTGATTGCCCACCCTACTGAGGCGGAGGCCATTAAGCTGTTTGCCAACACCTATCTGGCTGTGCGAGTTTCCTATTTCAATGAGCTGGATACTTATGCGCAGACAAAAGGGCTGGATACAAAGCAGATCATTGAAGGCGTCTGCCTGGACCCCCGCATCGGAAGCCATTATAACAACCCCTCTTTCGGCTATGGCGGCTACTGTCTTCCCAAGGATACCAAACAGCTCCTCGCCAATTATAAGAATGTCCCTCAGACAATGATCGAGGCGGTTGTGAAGTCCAACACAGTCCGAAAGGATTTCGTTGCAGACAGCATTATCGCCAAAAAGCCGCAGACGGTCGGGGTGTACCGTCTTACCATGAAGAGTAATTCCGATAACTTCCGTGCTTCTGCCATTCAGGGGGTTATGAAGCGCATCAAAGCCAAAGGGATTCCTGTTATCATCTACGAACCAACCTTGGAGAATGGCAGTATGTTCTTCAACAGTATGGTGGTCAATGATCTGGAGAAGTTTAAAAAGCAGAGCGATGTCATTCTGGCAAACCGCTTCGATGTGGAAGCCCTGGGTGATGTGGAAGATAAAGTTTATACCCGTGACCTATTCAGGAGAGACTGACTCTGAACACCATGGGGCTAGATAATAAAATCATCCTTCATAAGAAAATTCTCTTTTCTGTGGACGAGAAGACAGACCGGCGACATCCCGGTTACTTATGCGGAAGCCATACTCTGGGAACAGATTATGGCTTCCGCTCATTTTCATCTAGGCTGATCGAGAATCTATGATCACATAACCGGCCCTTCTGGAATCGGCAAAGCCATATCCTCTTACCTTTGATGTCTTGATATATCCATCTAACATATATACCGATATCACTACTAAATGATTTTAATATGAATTAATAAAAAATCTATTCTTTTTCTAAGAAATCAATACTTTTTCTACTTCCTTCCCCCAATATTTTAGTTTGCTTAAGTGGCAGACTCCTATACCGTGAACCCGGTTGCCTATGAGGGCGGGCAAGCCGTCTTCCTTGATACCGAATATGATTCCTGGAATATGGACCCTCTCGCT
>JAAWBT010000055.1 GCA_022792835.1 Lachnospiraceae bacterium
GAGAAGCAGGAGATGATTGTGGTCTGCAAACCGGAGGAAAGCCCCATGTGGTTTGAGAAGCTGTGGCAGAACACGGTGGATTTGTTCCGTTCCATGGATATTCCGGTGCGGACTCTGGAATGCTGCTCTGGAGATCTGGCAGACCTGAAAGTGAAATCCTTTGACGTGGAGGCGTGGTCTCCCAGACAGAAGAAGTATTTTGAGGTGGGAAGCTGTTCCAATCTTGGCGATGCACAGGCGCGCCGTCTGGGCATTCGGGTAAAGGGAGCAGATGGAAGTAAATATTTTGCTCACACGCTGAACAATACGGTAGTGGCTCCGCCCCGTATGTTGATTGCATTTTTGGAGAATAATCTGAATGAGGACGGCAGCGTGAATATTCCTGCGGTTATTCAGCCTTATATGGGTGGTCAGACAAAATTGGAGCCTAAGAAATAAGAGATGCTGGTTTTTGCTGAATCAGCCGAAAGGACAGGGAATACTATGCATAAATTTTTGAGGGCGGTGGGATTTGGCGAGTACAGAAAGAAAAGTGATATCCGGGAACTTCTGGCGAAAGTTCAGAATAATCCCAATGAGGTCCAGGTGGTACAGATGCCGGATGGAGAGACCAGACAGCAGCTTTATGCGGAAGCTGGAAGCGGCCTGGGGATCTCAGTCTGCGGGGAATTGAATGAAAAAGATGAATTCGAGAGGGAATATTATTTCCCTATTCTCCGCAGTACCTGTATCAGCACCCAGGCGCCCTGTCAGGTGCAGCGCCATGCGGAAAAAGAGTCTTATGCTGGGATCTGCGAGGAGTACCGGATAGGGGTTTCCCTAATTTTCTATCTTCAGAACGGAATTGAATATGTAAAAAGATTTTATGATCCTTATCGGAGTATCAAAATTTCTTCAGTGATGTTGTCGGCATTGTCTGTGAATGGAAAGATTCTGCTCCCGGTCCATAAGACTCAGAAGCAGCGGGAACGGCTTAAAGTGGCCACGGCTAACCGGACCAGCCTTCTGGAAGCCGCCAGACGGGGAGACTCAGAAGCCATGGAATCTCTGGCCATAGAGGATATGGATTTGTATACTTCCATCTCCGACCGGGTTCGGGAAGAGGATATTTATTCCATTGTAGATTCCTGTTTCATGCCTTATGGTGTAGAATGTGATCAGTATTCTGTTTTGGGTGAAATTTTAGAAGTGGAAAAAGTAAGAAATCAGTGGACAAATGAGGAAATTTATGTTTTAATGGTAGAGTGTAGTGATTTGGCGTTGCAGATTGCCATCAATCAGAAAGATCTGCTAGGTGAGCCATTGGCCGGCCGTCGTTTTAAAGGTCCGGTCTGGGTCCAGGGTCAGGTGAATTTCCTGGAGTAAGATTATTTTTGGATAGATATGTGCGTCAGGTTTGAGTCCTGGACACATCTGGAAAGGCAACAAGTAAAAATAATATAGATTTTCAAAATGTCGCTATAGCTCAGCAGGATAGAGCGACCGCCTCCTAAGCGGTAGGTCGGAGGTTCGAATCCTCTTAGCGACGCCAAAAACTCCGCCGAAAACATTGATTTTTCAAGGTTTTCGGCGTTTTTCATTTTCCAAAAGAATTTGAACTCATAACAATGTGCGATTAGCAGAAGAGGTTCTTGCTAATCAGATTTGAGCAGAGAGAAATAGAACTGTTTATTATCGTTACTGATTAGCTTGCTAATGATTAGCAGGAAATTTGCGGTTTTTGCTAATCAAAATGGCTCTCCTGCTAATCGGAGCAAAAACCGCGTGAAAAAACCTGCTAATTAAAAAGGCAAATGTTACCTGTTCAAATAGCTTTTTTCTGGTGTTACATAATCTCGTATGTTTGAATATAATCCTGTTCACTTATATAATAAAGGAAAAAGGACGGTGATATGAATGAGAGAAAAGAAGAACCATTTGTATGTAGATAGGCCAGGAAAGAAAGATTTTATTACATAGCCTTGTGGAACTGAAAAACCAGCTCATACAGCAGGGCAGGCATACGGACTGCGTGGACGAGCTGATATTCAAGGTTGTAAACGCACCAATTAAGAGAATGAAAATTGAATATGTCTAAGGCACATTACGGAGCCGCTTATTCTTATTATTTTTAAGAGTAAGCGGCTTTTTTGTGTGCTGCAATGAGACAAGCGGAAATGCTTGCATTTCCATTTGGCGACTGCCACGGTCAGCGAAATGCTAATTGAGCTGCGTTTTCTGGTACTTTATTACATAGTCACTCTGACAAAGTGGCTAAATTTATGTGAAAGGAGGACACATCCATGTACCCAAAGGGTATGATACTGAATTGCAAAGTAATCGCTTTGACGAACCAGAAAGGCGATGTGGGAAAGACCACTACGGCGGTCAATCTGGGTGTCAGTCTGGCGCAGCAGGGTAAGAAAGTGCTGCTGGTTGATGCCGATGCACAGGCAAACCTTACGATGTCGCTTGGCTATGGAAGGCCAGATGATTTGTCTGATACGCTCTCAAGCATTATGCAGGACGTAATAGACGATAAGCCTGCTAATGTCCAGAAAGCAATCCTGCACCATAGTGAGGGAGTTGACCTGCTCCCGTCTAACATTGAACTGTCGGGACTGGAAGTAAGGCTGATTAATGCTATAAGCCGTGAAAGTGTGCTGAAAACCTGTAATGGTAGATGAACGTCAAATCGCTTTCCGTCCTGCGGTGGAAATTTCCTATCTCACCGAGGGACAGCAATACACCCTGCTTGAAGCGATGGAGTACAACGATGCCACGCCGTCACTTGCACAGGCTATCAAAATGAAAAAGTTTATGCAGGACGGCAAGCTTACGGACGAGGTTATCCAGAGCATCATGCAGGGGGAAAAGCCCAGCCAGAAAGAAAAGCCCGCCTTCAAGGACGAGCGGATAACCAAGCTCATACCGAGGTCAGTCCCCAGAGGGCAGGAAACGGCTTTTGTGGCACGGGTGGATAGCCACGCCAGCGGCTTCCCCCTCTCCACACCTCTCCCCCTTGATACTGCCAGTAACTATCCGAGAAAAAGAATATATGCAAATCCCCGTAAGGACTGAAATTCCCACCTTTGAGGTTTCCTGCGGTTTTCCGTATAATGGAGCTATAAAGGAGGTCGATTGCTTATGAAAAAACGAATGATTGCAGGAATGATGCTTCTGGTGCTGACGGTAAGTGGATGCTCCGCTGTTCCGACAGTTCCCACAGAGCTAAATGAGCCTGTTAAGGGAATCAGGGAAGAAACTGAAGGAAAGCACGGACAACATTTTCTCCTCGGAAACTAAGGAAACAGACACATTTGTGGAGAGTAAAGCTCCAGAGGAAACGGAATACCCTGAAAGTATGGCAGTATCCGAAACAACGGCATCACAGCCAACTGCGGAGGAACCCACCAAAGCTCCAAAGCCTGCGGCTTCCGTATCCTCGGAAAGTAAACAGCCTGCGGCAGAAGAAACGCCCGTACCCACGGAGCAGCCACAGACGTCACAGCAAGAGCCGCAGGAAACACAGCCGCCAACCTCGGCTCATATGGGATGGGTGAAATTAGCGTATTCAATATCTGCTGTGAGGCAAGGGGAAATGGTGAATATCTGATATATTTTCTCTTTGCGTAGCAGCCAAAACTAAACACAGGAACAACCGCCTGCTCCTGGAAAGAATACAGATGGAGAGACCATGGGAAGAGAGGGATACAATATACTTCCCTTTGTGACGAAAATATAGAACGGATAGATATAGACTTAAATGGTGTGTACCAAGAAACGGCAATCTTCCCCACGGAGATAGCAACGATGCATCATGACAATGCAGCGGCGAAGAAGTTGTTTGACGGACTGAAAAAAATCGTGCGAAGGCAGTCTGTCAAAACTGTGAACGGCTGTTTTATTTGTAAAGGGGCATATGAAGACAAAGAAACA
>JAAWBT010000056.1 GCA_022792835.1 Lachnospiraceae bacterium
ATGGGCGCTAACAGCTTTAACGCAATGGAATTGGACGCTATAGGCGAGATTATGAATATCAGCCTTGGCGCTTCGGCCACGGCGGTTTCAACCCTGCTGGGCACAAAGGTAAATATTACCACGCCGGTGGCTCAGGTACTCTCCAGTGACGAGTTTTCATTTAAGCGAATGGAACCGGCCGTAGGGGTAAATATCTCCTATGTCAAGGGGCTGGAGGGCAACAACGTAATGATCTTCCGCCGCAATGACGTGCGTGTCATTGTGGGCATTTTAATGGGAGCGGAAATACCGGAAGAAGAATTCGTCATGGACGACGAGATCAACGTAAGTGCGGTCTGCGAGGTAATGAACCAGATGATGGGATCCTCGGCGACAGCTCTTTCTGAGTTTTTGGGTTATCCGGTGGACATTTCGACGCCGAAATCTTTTGAAATTCGGGATGATATATCTTTTAAGGAGCGGTATTTTCCTTCTGGAACCACACAGGTCCTTGTCCGCTTTACACTGGAGATCGGAGATGTTTTAAAGAGCGAGTTCATGAACATCATGAGCATTGATCTGATCAAACGTCTCTTGGCTCCTTTTGCGGATACCCTTCAGTCTGCGGACGAAGAGGCTGTGCAGCAGGCAGTGGAGCCAGAGAGTTCTCTGATCCAGACCAATCTTTCAGAAGAATCAGTCCAGGCAGAGTCGAAGATGCCGGATGGCGTACTGAGCCAGGAAGAGATCCAGGCTATGTTGGCCAAAGATCAGGAGAAAGAGTCTGCCTCAGGCGGAGGAGACGCTATGCTTTCTCAGGAGGAGATTCAGGCTATGCTGGCCGGGAATCAGACGGAAGAGCCTGCGGTCTCTGCTTCGAGTGGAGGAGACGCGACACTTTCCCAGGAGGAGATTCAGGCCATGCTGGCCGGAGTTCAGTCAGAACCAGCACCACGGCCAGAACCGACACCAGCGCCGCAGCCTGCACCTATGCCTGTGCAGCAGCCGGTTTACCAGCAGGCCCCTGCCGCCATGGATCCGATGATGATGCAGTTGATGACACAGATGCAGCAGTCTCAGATGCAAATGATGGAGATGATGAATCAGATGCGGACGGAGAAACCTGCACAGGTGGAAGGAATGAGGCCAAATACGGTGGTGCATCCCGTCAATTCTCCGAAGTTTGCAGAGGATACCAGCGATGGTGTGGAAGAGGCAGCGAACAAAGAGCTTCTGATGAAGGTACCCTTGGAGATATCCGTGGAGATTGGCCGTACCAGAAAGTTGGTAAAGGATATTTTGGAATTCACTCAGGGCTCACTGGTTGTGCTTGATAAAATGGCCGGAGAGCGGGCAGATGTGTTTGTCAACGGAGAATGTATTGCCAGAGGCGATATTGTTGTGGTAGAGGATAACTTTGGTATCCGTATCACAGAGATCGTCAGCCGGAACCTGAACCCGGAGGCTTTATGATGAAACAAATGGTATTGCTGGCGGCAGTGGGGGGGGATCTGTTGTCCCTGGTTAGCGCATTCCTGATGTTCATCTGCGTCCTTGTGCTGGCATACTGGTTCAGCCGTTTTCTCGGAAAGCGGATGAAGTTTGCAAATTCGTCGGGAAACCGGCATATGAAGGTGATTGAGCAGCTTTCCTTCCGAAGCAGCGCTCTCGGTAAGGGAAGCGGCGAACAGCTTGTTTTGCTTAAGATTAAAGAGGAAACCTATCTGATTGGCGTGAGCGCTGCGGGGTTTCAGCTTTTGGAGCATCTGGAGGGCGAGTTTGCAGAAGCGTCTCCTGCCGAAAAGGTAGCTGGGACGCCTGCCTTCACGGATGTGTTTCGAAAATATACGGCGTCACTGGGAAAGGAGAAAAGGAAAAAAGATGAGTGAGCTTTTAGGCGGTCTGAACGGCGGCAATGTGCCGGCCCTAGACGTGATTCTTCTGCTTTGCCTGGTCGCCCTTCTGCCTTCTCTCGTGATCATGATGACGTCCTTTGTCAGAACGGTCATCATTTTGTCCTTTACCAGAAATGCTATGGGCGTGCAGCAGAATCCGCCCAGTATGGTGCTGGTGGGAATCTCTTTATTTCTGACCCTCTTTATTATGAGGCCGGTCCTCAGTCAGATCAATACAGAGGCTTATCAGCCTTATACCAGAGGGGAGATCTCCCAGCAGGAGATGTTAGACCGGATGGAACCGCCTATTAAGGAGTTTATGCTTCGGAATACTTACAAGGATACGCTGGATCTTTTTGTAGACCTGTCCGGGGTAGAGGAGGAAGAGGATATTCGGGATTATCCTTTAACAGTGATCACGCCGGCCTTTATGACCAGTGAATTGAAGAGAGGTTTTACGGCAGGCTTTTTGATCTATCTTCCGTTTCTTATGATAGATATCGTGGTGGCAACGACTCTCATGTCCATGGGTATGATGATGCTGCCGCCGACGATGATTTCCATGCCGTTTAAGCTTTTGCTTTTTGTATCAATAGACGGCTGGGAGCTTCTCTTTGCCAACATTGCAAGGAGTTTTGTGTAAGGGGGAAGTTTTATGTCTGAGGTAGAAGTGCTTGATGTGATGTATCAGATGTTCCAGACAGTTCTTAAGCTGGCCCTTCCTCTTTTGTTAGTCAGCATGATTATCGGAATCATCATTGCTATTTTTCAGGCGGCAACACAGATCAATGAACAGACGATGACCTTTGTGCCGAAGCTTCTGGCAATCATTGCGCTGCTGGGGCTTTTGGGCAGTAGCATGCTTAAGACTCTGCAGGATTTTCTGCAGACAATGATCGGGCTGATCGCCGGAGGTTAACCGGGAATGCTGATTTTATTTTCTTTGATCGCCATGCGTATGAGCGGGATGATCCTGTTTAATCCTATTTTCGGGAGCAGTACCATTCCGGGAAGAGCCAAGGCCGCTTTGATTATGGCCTTTTCGATGATGTTATATATGTGGACCGGAGGAAATCTGCAGCATGAACCGGCATCACTTCTTGAGTACGGGGTTATGCTGGTAACAGAACTTCTTATGGGTTTTGTTTTGGGGTTTGCAGTGACCCTGGCAGTCTTTGCGCTCCGTTATGCCGCCGCCATCATTGATTTTACCATGGGTCTCAGTATGGCCCAGGTTTATGATCCGGAGACGAAGAACCAAATTACAGTCAGTTCAGAAATGCTTTACGTGTTTCTGATGCTTTTGTTTTTTGCAGTGAACGGGCATCTGCGCCTGGTATCCATTTTTTTTGGTTCGGCGAGTATGGTTCCTTTTGGTCAGGCGTCTTTTGGACCATCTCTGTATACGGCAGTTCTGGATATTTTCCGAGAGTCGATCACCTTGGGAGTGCAGCTTGCTTTTCCTATCATTGCCATGGAGCTGGTCACAGAAGCTGCAGTGGGGATTATGATGCGAATGATTCCCCAGATCAATGTATTTTCCATCAACTTCCAGATTAAGATTATTGTGGGAATGCTGATGCTTTTACTTCTTTTCAGTCCCATCGCGGACAGAATGAGTGAGCTGCTGAGGGGAATGTTTGAGAACCTTGAGATGCTGCTCAGACTTATGCAATAGGACCGATGTCACAGCGGGAAAGGATGTGGTGAGCGTTGGCAGAACAGAACGGCCAGGAGAAGACAGAAAAACCAACTAGTAAACGGCGCAAAGACGCCAAAAAAGAAGGTAACGTATTCCAAAGCCGGGAAATTTGCACGGTAATCATCCTGTTTGGAGTGTTCTGGATGATCCGCATTTTGATTCCCTTTATCTATACCCAGATCCGGCAGTATTTTAACTGGATTATGGATGCAGTGGCCGGTGAGCCGGGGCATTTTCTTACTTACCAGCTATTTTTGGTCACAGTGTCCACTGCCTTAAAATGCGCTTTGCCGCTTCTTTTGGCGGCGTTCCTGCTGGGCATTTTGTCCCACGGGGTACAGACTCGATTTAATGTGGCATTCAAGGCATTGAGGCCTAAATTCAGCAAATTGAATCCGATTAAAGGGTTAAAGAAGCTGTTTTCTCTAAAGAATCTGATGGAGCTTTTAAAGAGTGTCATCAAGATTGGACTTTTGTTAATTCTTCTTTACAACATTCTGACTGCCGACTTGGCTCAGATGGGAAGGATGGTCGGCCTGCCGGTGATGAATTCGGCGGTTTTGACTTTAAATATGATTTTTGATTTGGTCATGAAGGTTTGCATTGCTTTTACTGTGGTGGCGTTTTTCGATTTTCTTTTTCAGAGATGGCAGTATGAAAAAGACCTGAAGATGACCAAACAGGAAGTAAAGGATGAATTCAAACAGACCGAGGGGAATCCTGAGATCAAAGGACGGATCAGGCGGATCCAGCGTCAGATGGCTATGAGCCGGATGATGCAAAAGGTTCCCGAGGCAGATGTGATTATCCGTAATCCTACCCATTTTGCGGTGGCTATCAAATACGACCCGGAGAAACATACGGCTCCGGTAGTGCTGGCCAAAGGTCAGGATGAGCTGGCGTTTCGTATCATTCGGATGGGTGAGGAACATGGCGTCTATGTAATTGAAAACCGTCCTCTTGCCAGGGCACTATATGCATCCTGTGAACTGGACCGGGAGATTCCGGCAGAGTTTTACGGGGCGGTGGCAGAGGTTCTTGTATATATCTACAGAGTCAGCAATCGTGAGGATATGCTGAGGTAATATTGACGGATGGAGTTTTTGCATGAAGAAGCTGCTTAATTATTCAATTGTACTGTTTGTACTGGTGATTGTGCTGCTGCTGATCATACCGCTTCCGGCGGGATTGGTGGACGTAGCAATTATTCTGAATATTTCGCTTTCCATGATGATCCTGGTGACCACCATGATTATTAAAGAACCCCTGGAATTTTCTGTATTTCCGTCCATTCTTTTGATCACAACTCTTTACCGTTTAGGGATTAATGTATCTACTACCAGAAATATTCTCAGTAATGGGGGCTCTTCCGGTCAGGTGATCAAGGCTTTCGGTGATTTTATTCTTCAGGGGAACGTGGTAGTAGGTCTTGTTATTTATCTGATCATCGTACTTATGCAGTTTTTGGTTATCACGAAGGGTGCGGAGCGTGTGGCTGAGGTGGCCGCAAGATTTACGTTGGATGCCATGCCTGGCAAGCAGATGGCCATTGATGCAGATTTGAGCTCCGGACTGATCAACGAACAGCAGGCAAAGGTGCGCCGTGAGAAGATTCAGAGGGAAGCAGACTTTTATGGATCCATGGATGGTGCCACAAAGATTGTAAAAGGCGATTCTGTGATGTCGCTTATCACCACGGCTATCAATCTGATTGGCGGCAGCATCATTGGTATGGTCCAGTCAGGGCAGAGCATCGGCGAGGTCTTGACTACCTATTCTATTGCTACGGTAGGCGATGGTCTGGTGGGGCAGATTCCATCTCTTTTGATCTCCACAGCTACAGGCATGATCGTAACCCGTGCCGTTTCTGAGGGCAGCTTAAATGAGGACGTGTCCAAACAGTTCCTGGCTCAGCCTTATGCGATTATGATTGCCGGAATCGCGACAGCAGTGATTGCCATTGTCCCCGGTATGCCGAAGATTTCCATGGGAGTCGTGTCAATCGCTCTGGTGGTAAGCGGTTACTATCTGGCAAAACGGATCAAGGAAGCGCCGGACATGGCTGGTCTTGCCATGCAGATGGGGGCTGGCGGCGTCGGTGACATGGCGGGAATGGCTCCTGAGCCGGGGGAAGAGGCAGCTCCGGCCCCGGTTTCAGAGGAAGAGTATTACAAAGACGTCAACAATGTTTATAATCTGCTGGCAGTAGAGCCTATCGAGATGGAGTTTGGCTACAGCCTGATTCCTCTGGCTGATGAATCTGTGGGAGGAAGGATGATCAGCCGGATCGTCATTTTCCGGAGACAATACGCCCAGGATATGGGTCTGGTGATTCCTTCCATTAAACTTCGGGACTCCTCAGCTTTAAGTACCAACGAATATTGTATTCGGATTAAAGGCGAGGAAGTGGCAAGAGGAGAGATTCTCGTCGATTATTTCCTGGCTTTAGAGCCGGAGAATCCGGAGCGGATTATCGACGGGATTGAGACTGTGGAGCCGGCGTACGGCATTCCAAGCCGCTGGATCCGGCCAGAGGACAGGGAGCGGGCCGAGCTTTATGGCTATACGGTTATTGATCCCTTATCTGTGATTGTGACCCATCTGTCAGAGGTGATCAGACAGCATGCGTTTGAGCTTCTGACCCGTCAGGAAGTGGTCCATTTGGTTGATAATACAAAGAAAGCGGCTCCGGAACTTATAGAAGAGGCTTTCCCGAACCTGGTTTCTTACGGTATGTTCCAAAGGATCCTTACAAGTCTTTTAAAAGAGGGAGTACCCATCAAAGATCTGGAGACCATTATCGAGACCATGATCGACACGATTCAGGAGATGGGGCTTCCGCTCAAGGATTTGGACAGCGTGACAGAGCGGATACGAACAGCACTGAAGCGTACCATTACCCGGATGTACTGCGAAGACGGCAGTATGAAGGTGATTACTCTGGATGGAGAGCTGGAGCGGACCATGGCTGCTTCCATATCAAAGGGAGAAGGCGGTTATTATATGGCCTTAAGTCCCGATATTATACAGAGTCTGATCCGCCAGCTTGCGGAACAGCTGAGGAAGTTTAACGGTTTTACGCAGAATCCGGTGGTACTGACCTCTCAGGTGATGCGGATTCATTTTTACCGTCTGGTTGAACCGTTTTATCCTAAGGTGCGGGTACTTTCGTTTAACGAGATCGCCAGCAATATCCAGATTCAGTCCGTGGGCAGTCTGGGATTGGAAAGCCACGAGGCGCGGTAAGGATAGAGGAAAAGGATGAGCTTATATGTTAGAGCATATAGATGGTCTGGAAGCAAAAACAAATGAAGAGCTTCTGGTACTGTACCGGGAGACTCATTCCATTACGGTCCGGCAGGAGCTGACGATGCGGTATCTCTATATTGTGAAAGCCATAGCGGTTCAGATGAGGAACGTTTATGAGGGCTTCTTGGATATGGAGGATATCATCAATGAAGGGGTTATTGCCATCATAAAGGGAATTGACCGATATGATCCTGGCATGGATAATAAATTTGAGACTTTTATTTCCAGGCGTATCCGGGGGATGATCATTGATCTTATGCGGAAAAGCGACTGGATGCCAAGAGATTACAGAAGGCAGTATAAGGCCATTGAGAATGCCAGATTGCAGCTTTCCGGGGAGCTTGGGCGGCAGCCCAGTTATGAAGAGATTGCAAAGATGGTGGGGATGGACGAGAAAAAGTGCCGAAAGATCGAACAGGTCAGCACTATGGCAAATGTTCTCTCTTTGGATATGGTCATGGATGGAGATGAAGACCATCAGTCAGTGCAGCTTCCCAATACAGATGTTTCTTCACAGCCGGAGCATTCCTTTCTGAAAGGAGAGCAGCTGCAATTTCTGACCAGAGCAGTGGATCAGCTGAAAGAAAAAGAGAAAATGGTGATTTCCCTCTACTATGTAGAGGAATTAAATATGGGGCAGATTGCCCAGGTTTTAAATGTCAGTGAGCCAAGAATCTCCCAGATTCACAGCGCGGCGATCCGGAAGCTCAGGGAATATATGAATGGACTGCAGTAAAGGAAAAAGAGGAGGAAACTTATGTATCAGGGATTTTACAACCTTGTGTCGGGAATGCTGACTCAGAGCAGAAACTTGAATGTGGTCAGTAACAACATGGTAAATGTGCAGACGCCGGGCTACAAAAACGACACGATGGTGTCGACCACCTTCCAGGAGGAAATGTTGAAGCGGACCGGGAGATGGGGCGACAGCGATGAGGCAGATCTGATCGAGAGTTCTAAGATTATTACGGCCTCTGAGACCTATGTGGATTATACACAGGGGAGTTTTGAGGCCACAGGCGGTGTCTATGATTTTGCCCTGAGCGGAAATGGTTTTTTCTGTATTCAGACAAATGACGGACAGACTCGTTATACCAGGAACGGCTCCTTTGCCGTAGATAATGAGGGCTATCTGGTTCTGAATGACCAGGGAAGGGTACTGGGCACGAACGGACAGCCCATTCAGATTGGAAACGAAGAGTTTCTGGTGGATTCCAAAGGACGTATCACGAGCCGGTCTGCTTATATAAATGGAACACTCCAGGGAAATACCGCAGAGTTTGGAACTTTGCGAGTGGTGGATTTTGTAGATTATGACCAGCTCCACAGGGAGGACAATGGGCTTTTTTCCACGGATCAGGCGGCTCTTCAGGCTTCTGAGAACACGCAGGTGTTGTGGCAGAGTTTGGAGAAATCCAATGTGGATATGGTGGAAGAGATGACATCCATGATGAGTTCTCAGCGGGCTCTTCAGAGTGCGGCTCAGATGCTTAAAATGTACGATCGGATTATGGAAAAATCGTCGGTAGATATCGGAAGAGTATAAGGAGGCAGATTATGAATAAATCCTTTTATGTGGGAGCCATAGGAGCAGCACAGACGACGAAACGCCTGAGCGTCATAGGTAATAACTTGGCCAATACCAACAATACTGGCTTTAAGCCGAAAAAGGTGGCTTTTTCTGAGCTGATTGAGTATAACATCAAAGAGCCGGAGGAGGCAGTAACCGATCTGCAGGCCGGGGCCAGTGCAAAGCTGGCCAGAACCTACACTTCTTTTGAAGTGGGTGCGTTTCATCAGACTGGCTCGAACCTGGATTATAGTATTGCCAGAAGAAATGTCTTTTTTGCGGTGCAGAATCCGGAAACAGGGGATGTGAGCTATACCAGGGACGGGCATTTCCACAGGGCACAGATGGATGGTGTGTTTTATTTGATGACAGATTCTGAAAAATATGTACTGGACAGCAATGGGCAGCGGATTCAGATGGACGCACTGGAGGCAGAGACACAACAGATTGGCCTTGTTACCTTCCAGTATCCCAGCCGTCTTCTGAGTTTGGAGGCTAACGAATATGTTCCTTCTGATGATGGTGTGCAGGCGATTCGGCTTTCAGAAAATGAGAGTGAGGAAGTTCTGGTAGGAGGGGCCCTGGAGGCATCTGATACGGATTTGGCAGAAGAGTTTTCTCATGTCATTGAAGCACAGAGGGCTTTCAGTTATGCGCTCAGGATGGTAACGACTTCTGATGAAATCATGTCCACGATCAATACTCTGCGGAACTGATAAAGCGTAAAACAGGATGAGCCTGCGCAGGCGGAAAGAGAGGCAGATATGAAAATAAAAAATTACGAGGATATGAATCTTCAGGAACTTGACGTCATGCGGGAGATCAGCAGCATCGGTACCAGTCATGCTGCCACAGCTCTGTCGAAACTTCTGCAGAAGGAAATTCGGATCTCGATCCCTACGGTCAGTGTTTTGGGATATAATGAGGCGCTTGCACGTATCGGAAACGCGGAAGAGATTGTGGCGGCCACCCTTGTAAAAATGGACAAGGATGTGGAAGGGCTTATGTTGTTTCTGTTTGACATGAATTTTGCCGGAACTGTATTAAAAGCACTTCTTGGTCAGGAATATGCAAGTTTTGAAGAAATGGATCAGCTTGCCTATTCTGCTTTGGAAGAGGTAGGCAATATTATTATCTGTTCTTATATCAATGCCTTTTCCAAGCTGGTGGATGTGGATATTACCCTTTCTGTACCGAGTTCTACGGTAAATATGCTGGGGGGAATTCTGACTGTGCCCATTGCAGAATATGGGTATGAGACAGATAAATTAATGTATTTTAATGCAGATTTTGTGATGGAGGGACAAAAGCTTTCAGACTGGCTTCTGATGCTTCCTGACATAAAATCGCTGAACGCAATCTTGGGGAAACTAGGTGTCTGAGAATGGAAAAGGAACTAAAAGTAGGGATCGGTGATATGAAGTTTACCAGGGGAGAAGGACGTATCATTACATACGCACTGGGTTCCTGTATCGGAATATCCTTCTATGATCCGGCGATTAAGCTGGGAGCGCTTCTGCATATTATGCTGCCGGAGCGTCAAAGCCCTACGGACAGCAGTCTGTTCAAATATGCGGATACGGGGATTCAGGAGACGCTGCGCAAGCTTAGAGCCTTTGGGATGATGAAATCCCGTATGGTTGTCAAGATTGCCGGTGGGGCGAAGATGTTTGCAATTAAGGGAAACGCAAGCTTTGGCAACATTGGAGAACGGAATGCGGCCAAGGTAAAACAGATTTTAAGGGAAGAGGGGTTGCGCCTTGTGGCGGAGGACACAGGTGGTACTTATGCCAGAACGATGGTGGTAGATGTGACGACAGGCAAGGTGACAATCAAATCTTTTGGAAAGCCGGAGAAATATCTGTAAAGGAGGAGAGAGCAAATGGTGGAGGAAAAGAAAAGTAACATCCTGCTGGAATCGGGGACAAACGAGATTGAAATTATGCGTTTTTCGGTGAGCGGAGAGTTTTACGGAATTAATGTGGCGAAGGTGAAAGAGATCATCATGGCGGCAAAGGTGAAGCCCATGCCTCATTCTCATCCGGCGGTAGAGGGAATTTTTAAACCCCGTGAGGAATTGATCACAGTGATTAACCTGGTGTATTATCTGTTTGGGGAGAACAGAGAACATGGGGAGAAAGATCTGTTTATCATTACCAATTTTAACAGGATGACAGTGGCTTTCCGAGTGGAGAGCATTGAGGGGATCAGCCGTATTTCCTGGGAGGATATCCAGAAGCCGGATAAAACGGTTAATAACGGAAACGAGGGAGTGGCGACTGGAATTGCCCAGTGTGAGGGCCAGCTTGTAACGATCCTGGATTTCGAAAAAATTGTGGCAGAGATCGCACCAGAGACAACCATTCAGGTTTCTGATGTGGAAAAACTGGGAGCGAGACCTCTCTGTGACAGTCCCATTGTAATTGCTGAGGACTCTATGCTTCTTCAGAAGATGATTGATGACTGTCTGGAGCGGGCAGGGTTTACTCATCTGATTAATTTCTCCAACGGCCAGGAGGCATGGGATTATCTGCACTCTGTCCGGAATGATTCAGACCTGTATGACAAGGTAAATCTGGTCATCACAGATATTGAGATGCCAAAGATGGATGGCCATCGCCTGACAAA
>JAAWBT010000057.1 GCA_022792835.1 Lachnospiraceae bacterium
GTCCTCAAAAATGGCGTTCTATTGCGTAACAGAAAAGCAGAGAACCGACCACTAATGAAAGTGATGTGTTCTCTGCTCTTGCTCGCACCCTGTTTGTCAGCGTTGATGATAAGTTGTTGTAAATACTTCCTTATCACCGTAAAACTAAGTCTTCACTCTCTTTTTTTCCGGAACTGCTCAATCAGGTGGACGTTTGTCTCTAAATGCTGCCGCATCAGATTTTTGGCCTGGACAGCGTCCCCGTTCATGATGGCCCCGGCCAGTTTCCCATGCATATCCACTGCAAGCTGGGCGCTCGTTTCTTCTGCAAAGGACTGACGCCGGAAACTTCTCAGTGTATCGGAGATCAGCTTATTGATCTCCACAATAAAAGAATTGTGGCTCGCTTTCATGATGCACTCATGAAACTTTTCATCGTACAGTACAATCCCCGCCAAATTTTCTTTTCTGGCTTCCTCCACAAACATGGCGTGGATTCCCATCAGCATATACTTCTCTTCCGCGGTCGCCCGCTCCGCCGCCAGTCCGGCTGCCCTGGTCTCCAGAATCATACGGACTTCGTAAACATCGGACGCCTCACTGCCATGGTTCATCAGCCAGGTATTTAATGCCGGCAGGCTGCTCCTGTTCTTGTCTGCCACAAAAGCCCCCTTATTGGGCACCAGACTCACATATCCCATGGCCTGGAGGAGACGGAGAGATTCCCGGACGGTGGTTCTGCTGACATTACAGAGCCTGCACAGGGCCGCCTCGCTGGGCATCTTATCCCCCACCTGTACATCCTCTGCGTCAATATAATTGCGGATCACATCCGTAACCTGCTCTACTAAAGAAATTCTGTTTACATTGTCCATGGATCGTTTCTCACAGTCATAATTATCATCATTTTTCATGATTGTCATACAATCTTTTTCTATAGTTAACCACATGATTACCAAAATGTAAAGAAAAAAGGGGGATTTTTTTAATAAAATGCCTTTTTTGTAATTTTGTCCAAATTATCTTCCATTTTCTTGTCAATTTCTCCTAAAATCCTCCCATCACTTCAGAGATCACCAAACATATTGTAATACAATCCTTTTTTCTAAGGAGGAACCCAAAAAACTGATTTTTCTTCCGCATTTCCTCTAAATAACAAAAATCCGGAAACTTAAAGGAGCACCCGTTGCAACTTCCCTGAAAAAAGAGTATACTAAGTTTTAACAGCCCATTTGGGCTTATTTTAAGGAGTATATTCATGAAATTATTATCAATTGTTGTACCTTGTTATAATTCCCAGGACTATATGGAGCACTGCATCGATTCCCTTCTTCCCGGAGGTAAAGAGGTGGAAATCCTGATCGTCAACGACGGTTCTACAGACCGCACAGCCGCCATTGCCGACCGGCTGGCCGCGGCATATCCGGACAGGATCCGTGCCATCCATCAGGAAAACGCCGGCCACGGAGGCGCTGTCAACACAGGACTCACCTATGCCACAGGCCTGTTTTTCAAAGTGGTCGACAGCGACGACTGGGTGGATGCGGACGCTTACCGGAGCATTCTGGATTTTCTGCGCACCGCCGTAAAGGAGAGGCAACTGCCGGATCTCCTGCTTTCCAACTATGTCTATGAAAAACAGGGAGCTTCCCACAAAAAAATCATGCATTACCGGAAATACTTTCCCACAGACACTTATTTTTCCTGGGATGATGTAAAGCCGCTTCCTCCCACCACCTATATCCTCATGCACTCGGTCATTTACCGCACCGAAGTCCTGCGGCTTTG
The DNA here is from genome assembly GCA_022792835.1 of Lachnospiraceae bacterium. Taxonomy (GTDB): domain Bacteria; phylum Bacillota; class Clostridia; order Lachnospirales; family Lachnospiraceae; genus Lientehia. The sequence goes on from JAAWBT010000057.1 coordinate 1,768, forward strand.
CGGGATGAAACTTCCGGAGCACACTTTTTATGTGGATAACCTGTTTGTGTTCCAGCCGATGCCTTATGTGCACACCATCTACTACATTGATGTGGACTTTTACCGTTATCTCATCGGCAGAGAGGATCAGTCTGTCAATGAATCTGTCATGATTTCCAGGCTTAATCAGCAGTACCAGGTCAATTACCAGATGATCGACACTCTCTTAAAATCCGGAATCCATTTTAAAAGCGACACTCAATGCAAAAACATGTGTTCTTATTTGAACATCATCATGAGCGTCTCTTCCATTATGGCCATCAAATCCGGCACAGAGGAACATCTTGGCTGGAAGAAGGAACTGTGGCACTATTTAAAGGAGGCCAACCGTTCCATCTACCGGAAATTCCGTTACCGCACCATTCTTGGCATTGCCATGAATCTCCCTGGGTCCCTTGGACGAAAACTTTCCATATTCGCCTACAATGTCACTCAGAAAATATACGGTTTTAACTAAACCCGGGAATTCTTTTTCACAAAAAGCTGCCGCGGAAAACACCAGTTTCCGCCGGCAGCTTTTTTTTATATATAGGAAACTTCGTTCCCTATATAAAGCCCTCTGGTTTTTACTTTGTAAAGTGAGACTTTTGTTCTGCGATCCATTTCTGGGCTGCCTTGGCATCGGAGATATAGGGGACAAACCCATCCTGCACCCGCTGGGTCTCCTCTGCACCCTTTCCTGCCAGGATCACTACGTCTCCGGGCTCTGCCGCCGAAAGGGCCGCCCTCACAGCTTCCTCCCTGTCAGGAATGATCCGGCAGGGTTTTGTAATGTGTTTTCCTATTTCTTCGCAGATATCGGTCACATTCTCGTAGCCGGGATCATCCGCAGTCAGATACACATAATCTGCATATTTCTCTGCGATCACTCCCACGTCCCTTCTGCGCACCGGAGACCGTTCTCCCTGGCTTCCGAACACAGAATGGATGCGCCGCGGCGCAAAGGTTTCTTGCACTGCCTGATATAACTTCAAAAAACTCAAGTAATTGTGGGCATAGTCTACCACAATATGGATCCCATTATATTCCATCAGCATCATCCGTCCCGGGACGTGGATGGAACGGATCCCCTCCTCAATGGTTCCTGTGGGGATTCCCATGACAAAGGCAGCCAGAATAGCCGCAGCTACATTCTCCACATTAAACCCGCCCGCCAAGCTTGTCTCAAAAGCATACCACTGCCCTTCATAGCCAAGCTCAAACCGGCTGCCTGAAGCACTGGACACCATATTCCGGATGATTCCGTCACAGGAAGAGTCATGTCCGTAAACAATGACCCGTTTCCCGGCACAGCCTGCCAGAACCTGATCAAAAAAGCGGGTCTCTTTATTGATAATCACCGTATCACACTGGGCCAGGAACGAAATCTTACAGTTTACATATTCCTCTAAGGTGGCATGCTCTTTCCCGCCGATGTGGTCGTCGTCCACATTGAGAAAAATCCCGATGGGGAATCGTTCCCCATAAACCCTGGAAAGCTTCATAGCCTGAGAGGAAACCTCCATGACTACATAGCCGCAGCCATTTTCTCTGGCCTCCCGGAAATAGGACTGAAGCTCAGCCGGCTCTGGGGTTGTCAGATGGCTTATGCGCGACTCCTTTCCCGTAAATACCTCCATGGTGGAAAAGATTGCTGTTTTTCCCGGACTTTTTGTGTCCAGAATTGATTTTAAAATATAGGCTGTGGTAGTCTTTCCCTTTGTCCCGGTGATCCCTGTGACAAAAAGCTCCTCCCCCGGATTGTCATAAAACCACCGTGCCGCCAGAGAGGCCGCCCGTCGGATGTCCTTCACCAAAATTTTAGGCAGCGAAATCCCGTAATCCGTTTCTGACATGTAGAGAACGGCTCCCTGCCTCTCTGCCATCTCCAGATATTCTTTTTTAAAGGTATAGCCCTTGCAGACAAAAAATGACCCTGCTGCCGCTTCCCTTGAATTCGTGGTAAAGGAACCCGGAAAAATCCTCTCGACCCCCTCTGAGGCTTCCACAAGAAGCCCCTCCCGCCTAAGAATTGCCAGAAGCCCGGTCACACCGTCTCTCCTTCTGGTTTCCCTGTTCCTTTCTGCCCCTGTCTCCTTTATCGCCATTCTGCTTGTCCCTTACCTTCTTTCTGGTACGATTTCCAGCCAGTAGCCGTCCGGATCCGCAATGAAATAGATCCCCATAGCCGGATTTTCAAAACAGATGCATCCCATCTCCTTATGCTTTTCATGGGCAGACTCAAAATCATCCACAGAAAAAGCCAGATGGATTTCATTGTCACCCAGGTTATAGGGCCTGTCCATGTCTCTCAGCCAGGTCAGCTCTAACTGATGGGGCGTCTGCCCATCCCCCAGATAGACCAGAATAAAGCTTCCGTCTTCCTTTTCCTTTCTGCGGACCTCCTTAAGCCCCAGAGCCTTCTCATAAAAATCCAGGGATTTCTCCAGATCAAATACATTCAGATTGTTATGGATAAATTTAAAATTCATGCTTTTTCACTCCTCAAAATCTTTTTTATTTAATATTTAGGATTCTTTCCATGTTCTGCAAGTCCTTACACGGCTTCTTTGCTGCCTAAGCCGTGATTTCCATGACCAGATGGATGAGAAATGCACATGCCCAGGCAATCACGCACTGTCCGATGACCACGCCGGCTGCCCATTTTCCTCCAAGCTCCCGCTTGATGGAGGCAACAGCGGCCACACAGGGCGTATACAGAAGACAGAACACCAGAAGGGCTCCTGCTGCTGCCGGTGTGATGGCAGCAAGAAGGGCCGTTGTCGCTCCAAAGAGCACTGACAGAGTGGAAACCACACTCTCCTTTGCCATAAAGCCTGCGATCAGCGCTGTGCATATCCGCCAGTCGCCGAAACCAAGGGGGGCAAAGACAGGAGCAAGAATACCGGCAGCTGATGCCAAAATGCTGTCTTTTGAGTCCGTCACCACATTCAAGCGGACATCAAATGTCTGCAAAAACCAGATAATTATGGTTGCCACGAAAATTACAGTAAAGGCCCTCTGAAGGAAATCCTTAGCCTTTTCCCAAAGAAGCCTTGCCACATTTTTAAAGCCCGGCATCCGGTAATTGGGAAGCTCCATGACAAAGGGCACCGCTTCTCCCCGGAACATACTGCTCTTAAGCAGAAGCGCCAGCAAAATCCCCATTAGAATCCCGAAGAAATACAACCCCACCATGATCAGCCCGCTGTATTTTGGAAAAAACACTGCTGTAAAAAAACCGTAAATGGGAAGCTTCGCCGTGCAGCTCATAAAAGGCGTCAGCAGAATCGTCATCTTCCGGTCCCGCTCTGATGGCAGCGTCCGGCTGGCCATGACTCCCGGTACGGTACAACCGAAACCGATCAGCATGGGCACAATACTCCTCCCAGAAAGGCCGATCTTTCGGAGGAGCTTATCCATGACAAAAGCGACCCTGGCCATATACCCCGTATCCTCCAGAAGAGACAGGAAGAAAAACAGAGTCACGATAATGGGCAAAAAGCTTAAAACGCTTCCGACACCATTGAAGAGCCCGTCGATAATCAGAGAATGGAGCACCTTGTTTACGTTCCAGGCACCAAGAGTATTGTCCACATAGACGGCCAGCCAGTCAATACCAGAGGCCATCATATCCTGCAGCCAGGCGCCAATCACATGGAAGGTCAGGAAAAACACCAAGCCCATAATGGCCACAAAGGCAGGGATTGCCGTATATTTTCCAGTCAGCAGCCGGTCAATCCTGCGGCTTCTCTCCCGCTCCTTACTTTCCCTTGGCTTTACCACAGTTTTTTTCACCAGCCGCTCAATAAAAGTGAACCGCATATCGGCAATGGCCGCCGCCCGGTCTAGCCCCCGCTCCTCTTCCATCTGACAGATGATATGTTCAATAGTCTCTTTCTCATTCTGTGAAAGGTTCAGAGCTTCCAGGACTCTTGGATCCCCCTCCACCAGCTTCGTCGCTCCAAACCGGACAGGAATTCCCATTGCCTTGGCGTGGCCTTCGATCAGGTGGCTGATGCTGTGAAGACACCGATGTACAGCGCCGCCCATCTCCTCCGGACCACAGAAATCCACCCGCCCGGGTCTCTCCTGATACCTGGCCACATGGAGGGCATGGTTTACAAGCTCCTCTGTCCCTTCATTTTTTGCCGCAGAAATGGGCACCACAGGAATACCCAGCATGGCCTCCATCTCATTGATGTAGACTGCGCCGCCGTTTCCTTTCACTTCATCCATCATATTGAGGGCCAGGACCATGGGCACCTGAAGCTCCATAAGCTGCATAGTCAGATACAGATTCCTCTCGATATTGGTCGCATCCACAATATTGATAATACCCGCAGGCTTTTCCTCCAGAATAAACCGCCTGGACACAATCTCCTCACTGCTGTAGGGCGACAGGGAATAGATCCCCGGCAAATCTGTTACCAACGTATTGTCATGGCCTCTGATAGCCCCGCTTTTTCGGTCCACCGTCACCCCCGGAAAATTTCCCACATGCTGACTGGCCCCTGTCAGCCTGTTGAACAAAGTGGTCTTTCCACAGTTCTGATTTCCCGCCAGAGCAAAAGTCAGACAGGTCTCTTTCGGAAGGGGATTCTCTCCCTCTTTCACATGATAACGGCCCCCCTCGCCAAAGCCAGGATGCTCTCTGGTGGAAATCCTTGTGAGCACTGCCGTTTTTTTTCCCGAGGCTGCCGCTCTGCTCCCTTTCGCTCTCTCCTGTCCCGACTCCCCGGCGACCTCCACCTCGATCTGTTGTGCATCCGCAATCCGGAGAGTCAGTTCGTACCCGTGAAGTCTGAGCTCCATGGGATCTCCCATGGGTGCATATTTTACAAGGGTCACTTCCGCTCCCGGTATCACCCCCATATCCAGAAAATGCTGCCTCAGGGAACCGGCCCCGCCGACCGTCTTCACCACCGCCGACTGGCCAATTTCCAGGTCTTTGATTGTCATGGCTTCCCGCCTCCCAATATCATTTACCTTTTTCTATAACACGGTATCCTGTGGATATCCTCAATGAGTTTTACCTTTTCCATAAAATTTTCCTTTTACGGATACTCAGAAGCACATTCTCTGCATTCCGCATTCAGGCTACAAGAAAAGTCCAGTACCTCGTCCCCACACCGGGTACAGGTACTTTTTGTAATCCAAACCGTATGGACAGCCGCCTGGCCGTCCCGCGGGCAAAGCTGATCCTCATAAATTTCCTGATACTGTTCTTTCATAAAGATATCCTTTTCCAAGTTCGGAGATGTTCAGCCAATGGTAAACTCCATCCCTGTATAAAGCCCCTGGACCACGTCTCCAAGCTCCTCCTTCAGAAGTCGAAAGGCCCTCTCTCCGGTGCAGTGGCCTGTAATGACCCTTTTGATTCCTGTCTCAAGAACCCGTCTGGCCAGAGTACGCACTTCTTCCTCTGCGGAGCGGTACAGGTGGAGCCCGCCGACGAGAGCGCAGATGGATTTTCCCGGAAAGGCTTCCGATACCTCCCGGATAATATTGTCGGCTCCTCCGTGGGAACAACTGTTAAAGATCACAAGCCCCTCTTTTGTATCAAAAATAAGACTCTGCTCATGGACAAAAGAATCCGGAACCCGCCGCTTTCCCTGCTTCACATAAAGCCCTGCCCGTTTCCCGATCTGCTCCAGCCCCGGCGTGGTATGGGGCAGAAGATATACTCCCGGAAACAGCCCAAATCTCCCATCCACATAGACGATCCTGTCCCTGTATGAGTCCAGAACCCCTCTGGCAATGCCGATATATTTATAGAAAATCCACCGTCTGCCGTAGCAGTTTTCCCCTGCCCCTCTCCTCAAATAAAACTTTGCCTTCGAATTTTTCTCAAAAAAGGAGGTCATCCCGTCGGAATGATCATAATGGGCATGGGACAAAATGCCGTATTCCACTTCCTCAAGATCCACTCCCATGGACTTGGCATTTTTCACAAACGCACCTGTCGTCCCCGTGTCCAGAAGAAGCTTATGGCCCTCATACTCCAGATATACCGCCAGCCCCCACTCACAGGCCAGCTCATTTTTCGACTGGTTGTCAATCAGAATTTTTGCAAGCATCAGACGTCCTCCCGCATCTTTATTTAATAAAAAGTTGCCACAGGATCTTTTGGCGCCTCGGCCTCCTCCATGGAGAGCACCGTAAGCACCGGCCCTCTCCGCCCGTAAAGCTTATGGAACTTAAACTCCATCTGGAAACGTAGCCTGTACCATTTTTTATTTTCCGGCATCTGTTCTGAATCACACTGGGCTAAGAAACTGGCAAACTGGATATCCTCCACACAGCAAGTCATGACTTTCCTGCCAAAAGCAAAATTTCCTGCCTGAAATCTGGAATTGACCACAGCCATTCCCACACACTCCACTGTTTTTCCATTATATTTCTTTGGCTCCTCCGATACATCCCGGTACCACAGGGCATAATCTTCATCGCCCAGTGTAATGACCGGAGCATTGATGTCGTAGGGTAGAGGGTCCTCAATATCATCGTACTCCACGGTCCCTTCCCGGGATTCATAGACAATGGCTGTACGGCGGTTCACACCGCGGACGATCTTATGGAACTCCATTTTATCCATATCTGTCTGAAACCGGTTAAAAACTGCCAGCTCACAGGAGGACAGTTTATCCACCATGAGTCCCCTCATGTTGGCATTGTAATTCAGAAATGTCCCCGCATCGATAAACAGAAACTCCTGGTAAATGGCCCATGCCTCTGGCATACTGTCATAAAAAGAGGAGAGCTGCCACATACCGTTATATTCCACCATAGCCCGCTCTGCCCGGTGCTTTTTTTCCAGGTAGTCTAGCACTCTTGGCGTCAGGTCCGACTCGTGCTCAATGACCTCAATAAACACATTTTCCATGCAAGAGAGAGTCGTATCATACTCTCGTTCCCCCTCCTCACACAGAAGGAGGAGTGTAGGCTCCCCGCCGTTAAACCGCGGGTCCTCTAAAGTTTCCTGAATGAACCGCGTCTTTCCTGCCTCCAAAAAACCCGTAAACAGATAAACTGGAAAGTCTTCCATCTGTATCCTCCTTTTTTCAGGCAAATAAGTTCTGCAGGGCTTCCTCCTTGAGATGAGAGCCAATCACACAAAGCCTTCCCGTCACAATGGGCGAACCGGTGCGGACATTCTGTTCCTCCGGCACAAAATCAAAATGCAGGAAGGTTCCGTCCGTCCCCTCCACGATCCCTTTGGCTCTGAGGACCATCCCGTAGGTTTCGCTGTCAGAAAGGGCCTCAAGCGCCTGTGTGATCTCTTCCGCCGTAAATTTGCGGGTGGTCTCCAGGCCCCAGCTCGTAAAGACCTCATCCGCATGGTGATCATGGCCGTGGGTGCCCTCATGATGATGGCAGCCGCATTCTTTCTCATGGTGATGATGGTCATGCCCCGTCTCATGATGGCAGCTACATTCTCCATCGTGGTGATGGTGGTGCTCTTCCTCGTGATGATGGCAGCCGCATTCTCCATCGTGGTGATGGCCATGGGTCTCGGCCTCCAGCTCCTTAAGCTCCTGCTCCAGAGTATTCTTCTGCTCCATGGCTTCTAAAATCTGCATTCCCAAAAGCTTCTCCCAGGGCGTGGTAATGATGGCGGCCGTCTGGTTGTGTTCTCTCAGAAGAGCCACACACTCCTTAAGCTTCTTCTCCGAAATCCCGTCTGTCCTGCTTAAAATAATGGAGTTGGCATACTCTATCTGATTGTTGTAGAACTCGCCGAAATTCTTCATATACATTCTACATTTTCCTGCGTCGGCCACCGCAGTAAAGCTGTTTAAACAAATATCCTCCATATGCAGGTTCTCTACCGCCCGGATCACATCGCTCAACTTCCCGACACCAGAGGGCTCAATAAGAATCCGGTCCGGATGAAACTGGCCAAGCACCTTTTTAAGAGCCTCACCGAAATCTCCCACCAGGCTGCAGCAGATACAGCCGGAATTCATCTCTGTGATCTCAATGCCCGCATCTTGCAGGAAACCGCCGTCAATGGCAATCTCTCCAAACTCATTTTCAATCAACACCAGTTTTTCTCCCTGAAAAGCCTCTTTGATCAGTTTTTTGATCAGGGTCGTCTTACCTGCCCCCAGAAAGCCAGAAAAAATATCTATCTTGGTCATATCAAATGCTTCCTTTCTGAAAAAACTATCCTGTCTTTTCCATATCATACTACAAGTCAAATCCAAATTCAAGGAGGGGCCCCCATCCGGCTTCATTTTCTCATTGAAAATTTCCTCCGTATCGTATACAATGGTAACAAGGGCAAAAAAAGGAAGCTTCTGTGTTTTCCTTATATATTCTCAGTTTTTGTCGATATCTTTTTAGAAGGACTATTTTTCTGAGAACACACAAAAAACGAATGAAGGCGGTGTTATGTAATGGATA
>JAAWBT010000058.1 GCA_022792835.1 Lachnospiraceae bacterium
GCTACCCTCCACCACGGAGGGGCAAACCCTCCAGACCAAAGAGGAAAGGAGGGGGATAACGATGATTACATATCAAGATTTTTTCTTGTTCTGTACCTTCGTTGTCGCCCTTATCAGCCTGATCTTACAGGCTTTAAGGGAAAAGAAATAGCCGCCAACTACTGCGAATAGTTGACGGCGTGCCGTTTGTAGCGGCATAGTTGCTTAATCATTCGGAGGGTAGCCGCTTCTATGGCTTTCCCTTTTCTATATCATAGCACGTCTTAAGCTTGCTTTCAACAACTTTTTGCTTGCAGAGGCTGGGGTTAAGGAGATACCAGAAAAGCAAATGCGGCCCCGTATTCTTCGTTTGTCGGCGTTGTGACAGCCCATTCGTAATTCACCAGATGTGTGCTGGCCCATGTGCGAGGAGTCATCAATCCGATCTCTCCGGATGACTTTGTGGCTACGCACCCGATGGGCAAGACCGCTATGGTTTTGCTCATGTCCGGAATCCCTGAATGACTTGTCATCGTTTTGGCACTCAAGAGGTTTATGGCCGCATAATACGGTCCGAAATTTCCAGAGGATGTAGCCACATTGAAAGTTGCCCATACCAATTCGACATGGAACATATTGCCCTTTAATCATGAAAGGAAATGAAAAAATGAATGGAATTCGAGACGCTCCCTCATCAGGGAGTTATTTTTATGCAAATGTTATGTGCGACATCGCACGGAAAGGAGAAAAAGATGAGACATGCAGGAATGATGATTCAGGCAGTGACATCCGGAACCATGGCCTACATCAGTGCAAAGCTGGGGATTCTTTTTCCGGTGCTTTTGCTACTGGTAGTTTTGATGGTTGTGGACTACGGCACTGGGATGTTAGCCAGTAAAAAGGAGGCGCTTGAGCATCCGGAGGATCCATCCCTTGGATGGAACAGCAAGAAAGGTGCGAAAGGCATTATCAAAAAGGTGGGGTACCTCTGTGTGATCGCGGTAGCTATGGTGGCGGATTATGTCATTGTAAACGTGGCCGATACCATGGGTTACAAGATGCCGGTGACGGCCATTTTCGGATTGATGGTGGCAGTCTGGTACCTGCTCAACGAGATGCTGTCCATCATCGAGAATGCCGGCCGCATGGGCGCCCCGGTGCCGGAGTGGCTGGCAAAGTATATCGCAGTGCTGAAGAATAAAGTAGATCAAGTAGAAGGAGAGAATAAGGAATGAAAATCTTACTGGTTTCCGGGCATACGTCCGGAGATAACGCCTGCAGGGCAACTGGAGTCAACGAGGGGGATCTGGCTATTGAGCTGACCAAAAAACTCAGGACCTTGCTGAGTCCATACGCCGATGTGGACGCGTACCCTTATGAGAGGGATATGTACAAAGATAATAAAAACGGCTGTCTGAAGGTCAATCTGAAAGATTATCGGTACATCTTCGAGGTACACTTCAATTCCGGAGGAGGGGCCGGCCGCGGTACCAGCGTCCAGATCCACAGTGCCTATCAAGGCGGGATCTCCGTGGAACAGGCTATCGTCAACAATGTGGCGTCCCTGGGCTTTAAAAAGCGCGGAACCGGAGGGATCGTGCGACGGGATGACCTCCTGAACATGAACACGGCCCTGAAGCTGGGAGTTGACTATGCGCTGATTGAGACCTGCTTTTACGACAACGCAGCCGATATGGCTTTATATCGGCAGAATAAAGAGGCAGTTGCCCAGGCTATTGCCAGAGGGATCGTTGATGGGTTTGGACTGAAAACTGAAAGCGGCGGAACATCCCCGGTTCAGCCTGTGAAACGGACGGTAACGGTGTTTGACTGTACCGCCCTTAATGTCAGGAAGACTCCCAACGGGCCTGTTGTGGCCGGAACCGTAAAAGCCGGCACGGTCTTGGAGGTAACCGGATCCGGAAAGGATTCTGACGGGGACACCTGGCTTCAGGTGAGACATGGAAGCCTGACCGGATATGTGTGGCCGAAGTACGTAAAATAAGCGGAAAAAGCCAGGAAAAATATGGTATTCAGGGGTAGATTTCGTGTTGCATTTCGTGTTGCATAGCCCTGTATTTCGGTATAATTTGCTCCATTTCCGTGTAATTCTCTACACGGCAAGATAATCAAAAAACCCTGTATCCGTGGGCTTTTTCAGCCTTTCCCACAAATACAGGGTTTCCCCAAAAGTGGAGCATAGGGGATTCGAACCCCTGGCCTCAACAATGCGAATGTTGCGCGCTCCCAACTGCGCTAATGCCCCGTACATTTATTCATTCTATCACAACTTTGGAAAATGTAAAGAGTTTTTTTGTAATTCCGCACATTTTTCAGAACCGGTCATAGATTTAAGAAGAGGAATTTTATGTGAGGAGAATGTGTATGGATACAGGGACCATGGGAAGCGTGGTGGGAATTACAGTGATTTGTTATCTGGTGGCCATGGCAGTCCGGATAACACCCCTTGACCGGAAATGGATTCCCGTCATCTGTGGAGGGCTCGGAGGACTTCTCGGCATTCTGGGTTTTTTTACGATGGCAAATTATCCGGCGGGGGACATCCTGTCTGCGGTGGCAGTGGGAATCGTATCTGGCTTGGCGGCCACAGGAGGCCATCAGGTTTATAAACAGGTGATCGGTTCCAAAGATACAGGAGGGAGTGGAAAAGGAGAGGGAGAAGGATGAGCCTTAAGGTGGAAGAGTATTATTGCACAAGGAATGACTGTTACAGACAGGGGACGAGGCTGGAGAATGTGGAGTACCTGATCGTCCACAGTCCGTCCATCTATCCGACCGTGATTCGGGCTGTGGACGGAGCCAATAACTGGTACAAAAGGTGGAATAAGCCCGGGGTGGAAAAGCTGGTGCATGGTTTTATCGACGATACTGGGATCTATAATTTCGCACCCTATACCCTGGCCTGCTGGCAGATTGGCAGCGGTTGGGGAAATAAACACTGCATTGGCTATGAACTTTGCGAGCTGGAGACAAAGGCAGAATTTGAACGAGTTTGGAACAATGCCGTCAATCATTACGGGAGCCTCTGTAAAAAATATGCCTTATCGGCGGATCAAGTGATTGGGCACTATGAGGCCCACGAGAAAGGGTTTGCCTCTGATCACGATGATCCTGCTCCCTACTTTCGGCGTTTTGGGAAGACCATGGCAGATTTCCGGAGGGACGTGAGGCGGTTTTTGGATGGAGAGGAGATCCCGACAGAGGACGGCACAGCCATAAAAAAGACATACCAACCTTGGGCCCACGGCACGGTGCAGAAGTTAGAAGACGGAGACCAGTTAAATGTGCGGACCGGGCCTGGAATGAATTACGGGCTGCTTGCCGCCTGGCCGAAGTTGAACACGGGTAACGAGGTGGATGTCCTGGAGCTCTATGAAAATGACTGGGCCAAGATCAATGTCCAGAGCGCAAGAGGCTACGTCAATTCCTTGTATTTAAAGATTGCTGAGGCCGGGATGGAGCCAGAAACTTATCCAGTATGGGTGGGACGGGTATCTGGTCTTGGCGGCGCCAGACTCAATGTACGGACCGGCCCTGGGACCTCTTACGGGCTGCTTGCCGCCTGGCCAAAACTGGGAGAGGGCAATCTGGTGGATGTGATCGGTGAGAGCGGCGGTTTCTACCAGGTGAGGATCGCTGGCGAGCATATGGGATGGGTCAGCAGAGATTATCTGATGAGAGTGTGAAAGAAAGGATGGCGGGTTCTTGCCAGGAAGAGGCGGAGTCTGCTATAATTTCTGTAGATAAAAAACGAGAGAGGAACGGGCATGGCGGAGAACAAATATTTTAAACAGGCGCTTTCGAATTTTATGTTGGATGCCGCCGGAGGAGGGGCGGTCCGCCATCTGGTGAAGCAGGGCCTTACGGTGAGTCAGATCATGGGACGGCTGGATTTCCCCCTTCCTTATGAGAAAGTGCGGCAGATGGTCTGGGAGGCTTTGACAGAACAGAGGACAGTTCTTTTGGAGGAACCAGGGACAAGAAAGGCAGAAAAGAAGGCACTTTATGTAAAAGAACAGGGAGAATTTGGAAGGACCAGCTTCCGGCGTATCCTGATTCCAGAAGAAGACTATAGTCGGACAACGTGGAATGAGACTGAATATGGAAAGGAAGACGGGACGGAATTTAAACGGGCTTTGCGGGAGGAGGGCACAGAGAACGGATGGGAAAGTGCGTATGTCTCCTGGGATCTTGGCATCCTTCAGGCGAAAACTCCGGACCAGGCATGGAAGTTTCTGGAAACATTTGATGAGAGACAGCGAGAATACGTGGAAGGACTGCCCTGGCCCAGACGGAGAGTCTATCACCGCCTGGATACCAGGTTTCAGGAGATTTTAGAGCGGCTGTTGCTGCAAAAGCGGTACGAAGGAGAATGCTGGTTTTTGAAGACAGGAAACAAACTGATTATAAAATAAGAAAATCAGGGATATTCAAAATTGAATTCTAGAATTGTTCCTGTTGCCGCATCGATTTCATATTCATATTCGATTCCATTGTAGAAAAATTCAAATTCATATAAGGACAGGCCGTCATCATAATCCAGTTTTTCTTTGGTAAAAACAACATCAGAAAGCAGGAGATCCGCGTGGCTGACGGCAATGGCTCTGGCGGTTTCCAGATCAATCCCAGAGGCACCGTCAGAGGTTTTATCGGAGGAAAAAGGAGGAGCGTTCAGATCACGGGCTGTATCGTGGCCGGCATGTTGCCCATAGGTATCCTGCTCTTTGTGATATATGATTCCGGTATGAGCATGAATTTCATAATCGTATTCATAGGTCTTTGTATAAAACTCAATGTCATAAATAAGAGTCTGATCGTCGTAGTCCAATTCTGTTTTTAGGTAGGTGACATCAGAGTCTGTCAAGCCTGCATCAGAAAGGGCCACGGCTTTGGCTTCCTCGAGGGTAATCTGGCTAGAACTTTCGGAAGCAGCTGCTGGTCCGGTTTGCGCCGGGATTTTCGGAGGGACGGCTGGCTCAGTCTGCTCCGGTGTTTTTGGAATAACAGCCTTAGTCTGCGCTGGAATTTCCGGAAGGGCCGCCGGGGTTGTCTGTCCGGAGGGATCATGGTTCAAATTTCTGGCATTTTCCCTTCCAGACGCCGGAGGTTTGGAAAAAACGCCTGCCGATAAAAGAATTCCGACTCCAAGGAGCACTGCAAAGAGGACGAGACAAAGAGTAGAGAGGGCAGCCCTGGCCGGAGTTTCGAAAAAGTATTTTAATCGTTTCATGACAACAGCTCCTTTCACTTGATGATGTCTTTCTCTTTATTATAATATCTTTTTGTGGGAAATGTATAGTTTATTTTTCTAAATGGTTGAGAAAAAAGAAAATCTGTGCCCGAATCTGCTCTTGAACCGTTTTGCCTGACAGGGTATAATAGGGATATTATTTTTATAGATGGAGATCTTACGATGAAGACCGGAACGATTTTAAAAAACAAATCTTATCTTTACCTGACAGAATTTTTTGCGGGAATGTCTGTGATGGCTGTGGAGCTGGCGGCCAGCCGGCTTTTGGCGCCTTATTTCAGCTCGTCCCAGATTGTCTATACGATTATTATCGGGACCGTGATGATCGCCATGGCCCTGGGAAATATCTGGGGTGGAAGGAAGGCAGATAAAAATCCCAACCCGGATAAACTGTATGCCAGATTGATGATCGCGGCCGTCTGGATTGCGGCCATTCCGCTGGTGGGCAAATACATTATCATTGGGATTTCTGCCCTTCTGGTATTTACTGTGAGCAGCAATCTTTTAACCTGGGCCGCATTTTGTACCTGCATGGTGATCTTTGTGTTCCCGCTGTTCCTTTTGGGAACGGTGACCCCCTCTTTGGTGAAATATACGGTGGACAGCCTGGATGACAGCGGGAAAGTAGTTGGTACCCTGGGGGCTTTTAATACGATCGGGAGTATTATCGGCACCTTCCTGCCCACCTTTGTGACCATCCCAGCGGTGGGAACCTCTGTGACCTTTCTGATTTTTTCCGGGGTCCTGCTTCTTTTGGGCCTGATTTATTTCATCAGCGAGCGGACAAGACTGGTAAAAAGTGCGGTCTGCCTGGTCTTGTTTTTGGGGTGCAGCGCATCGGCTTTTTTCGACAGTTTTGCATTCTGGGAGAAGGACCTGCTTTACGAAGGAGAATCCATTTATAATTATCTGCAGGTAAAGGAGACAGAGGAGAGTGTGATCCTTTCCACCAATGTTCTCTTTGGCGTTCAGTCGATCATGAAAAAGGATGAAAGCCTCACAGGCATGTATTACGATTATGCCCTGGCGGCTCCGGTTATGGCAGGAGTTTTGGAGAAAGAAGACCCGAAGATCCTGATTCTTGGCATGGGGACAGGGACTTTTGCCACACAGTGTGGCCGTTACTTTGAACATGCCTCTGTGGAAGGGGTGGAGATCGACCAGAAGATTACTGATCTGGCCGGAAAATATTTTGCCCTGCCGGATACGGTGGAGGTGGCTACCTATGACGGACGGGCTTACCTGAATGTGAATGAGGAAACCTATGACGTGATCATGGTGGATGCCTATCAGGATATTACGATCCCTTTTCAGATGTCTTCAAAAGAGTTTTTCGCCATGGTGTGGGATCATCTGACAGAGGACGGTGTCATGGTGGTGAATATGAACATGCACACAGAAGAGGAGGGGAACATCAATCAGTATCTTTCCGATACCATTGCGTCGGTGTTTTCTGAGGTCTATACGGTGGAGGTGCCCTATACCACCAACCGGGAGCTGTTTGCGTCCAAAGGTGGAAATGCCAGAGAACGGCTTCTTGCGGCAGAGCCAGAGAATGAAGAGCTTGGCAGTATGATGGACACCATAGAAAACGGACTGAAAAAATATGAGAAGGGAACCTATCTTCTGACTGACGACAAAGCCCCGGTGGAACTTTTGGGCATGTCGGTGATTGACGAGTTAATCCAGAAGGAAGTGGGATATTACCGGGAAGTTTTTGAGGAAGAGGGAGTCGGCGGACTGCTTGACAGCCTGTGAGTTTTCCGGTAAGCGGAAGGCGTCACGGAATAAGCCTCCTTAAAAGTTCTGGCAAAATAGCTCATTTCCTGGAAGCCGCAGAAAACGGCGATCTCAGAAATGGGTTCGTCGGAGGATAGAAGAAGCTCTGCCGCTTTTTGGAGGCGGTACTGTTTTACATAACGGATGGGGGGCACTCCGATGATATTTTTGAAGCAGCGGAGGCATTCGCTGTCGCTCACAAGAGCGCTTTTGGCAATCTGAGAAACTGTCAGCTCTTCACGGCTGTGTTCATGAATATACTGGAGCATAAGCTTGATGCGTTCTTGCTCCCGCAAGGCTCTTTGGGAAGGACTTTTTTCTTTTAGGGAAAGCCGGTTGGCGAACAATAGATACAGGAATCTGGACAGGGAGCAGCGGACGGAAAACTCAAAGCCAGGTTTTTCTTCAGAACAGGAAGACCAGGCTTCCCCGGCGGCCAGAAGGGCTTCTTTGTGCCATTTGCTTTCTTGGCTCAGAATGCAGAAAGGAAAACTGGTATCTGAGAGCAGAGGTTCTAAATATTTCTGCCAGAAGATGCTGTCAATGCTGCCGCCTGCCAGGCGGGCATGGAAGACGAGAGAATGGAGGAGACAGGAAGCGTCTTCTCCTTTTTGCATGTGGTGGAGAACACCCTTATTAAGAAACAGTCCGTCCCCCTGTCTGACGGAAAAGGCAGAGCCGTCTGTGGATACGGAGAGGGTTCCATTGGCGACGAGTACCACTTCCAGTTCCTCATGCCAGTGCCAGGGAATGGACATTTGATCAAGATCATCCATGTAGCAGGCGATGGGAAAGGCGGCTGTACCGTGGGCGATGAGTTCCTTTCCTTGTTCATTGGCTTTGGCGTTGCACAGAGCAATTCCCATGACAGCTCCTTTCTGACGGTTTTGTTTTATTTTCCGGACGAATATGTTCTAACAGAAAATCCGGTTTCATGTTACTCTATAAGCATAATACAGAGTTTGCAAACTTGCAAGAGGAGGAAGCGATGATTGATCTGCATATACACAGCCGCTACAGTGACGACGGGGATTTTACACCAGAAAGCCTGGCGGTTCAGTGTAAAGAAAAGGGAATCGGCATTTTTTCTGTGACAGATCACAACTGTGTCCGGGCCAACGTGGAAGCAGAGGAGGCGGCAAAGCGTTTGGGGCTTGGTTATCTTTCCGGCGGTGAATTTGAATGCATTTATAATGGAAGGAATTTTCATATGCTGGGTTATGGGATGGACTGCAGGGATGAAGCATTTGCCGGTCTGGAGCAGGCTGTGGAGAGACAGAGCCGGAGAGCTTCCTTTGAGATGCTGGAGAAGACCAGGGCACTGGGCTTTTCAGTGACAGAGGAGGAGATGAATCAGGCGGCGGCAGATTGTTTCTGGAAAGAGCGCTGGACCGGGGAGATGTTTGGGGAAGTGCTTCTTGGGAAACCGGAGTATGAGAACCATCCGCTTCTTGCGCCTTACCGGAAAGGCGGAGACAGGAGCGATAACCCTTATGTGAATTTTTACTGGGATTTTTATTCTCAGGGAAAGCCGTGTTATGGGACTGTGGCCTATCCTCCCATGGAAGAAGTGCTTGAGATCATCCACAGAGCCGGCGGGATCGCTGTGCTGGCTCATCCGGGAGCCAGTTTAAAAGGGCAGGAGGAGAAGCTTGCGGAGCTTGCCGCCCAGCCTTTTGACGGCATTGAGGTATTCAGCAGCTACCACTGTGAGAAGCAGGAAGATTATTTTCTGGAGACAGCAAAACGATTTGGAAAACTGATGACCTGCGGAAGCGATTTTCACGGAAAAACAAAGCCGGCCATCCATCTGGGAGAGGCAGCGGCCCACAGAGACGGGCAGGCCGGAGAAATCATTTTAAAAGCCTTAAAAGAAGGAGGAGTTTTATGAAGCGCGTACCCTTATCTTTACACAATTCAGACGTGGGCAGGGCAAACCTGCGGACATTTTTCCGGGCGGCGAAAGGGGCGGGGTTTGAGTATGCAGAACCGACCAAGATCCAGCTGGGGTATTTTCTGGACGCCGGATATTCTACAAAAGATGTGAAGGAGATGGCCGGGGACCTGAAGCTTTCGGCTGTGAGCTGGCTGGAAAACTGTGAGCGTCAGGGCTATGAATATGTGGCCATGATGCGGGAGGCAGAAAAATTGTTTGCCTTAAGTGCTGAGATCGGCGCGGAGGCGATCGAAGTTTTAAGCGGGCCCACAGACTACCGGGCAGTGGAGGCTTTCCGCAGAGGAACTCCTTATAGAGGTTACATGGGACTTCAAGGGCTGGCGCTTCGTGAGCAGACAGCTCTCACGGTGAGGAATTTAAAGAGTCTGTGTGATCTGGCGGCACAGTTTGGCCTGGTCATTTACTTTGAGCCTCTTTGTTGGACTCCTATCAGTTCTCCCCTCCAGAGCGTACCCATCTGCAGGCAGGTGGAACGGGAAAATATGAAGATTGTCTTTGACTTTTTTCATGCCTATATCGGGGGGGTTACAGCGGACTTTATCCGAACCATCGAGCCGGAGCTGATTCTTGGGGTCCATGTCTGCGACTCCCTGGATGTGGGAGCTGGGGAGATCCCGGTGGAGCCGGTACTTCGTAACGTGCGGCTGGGGAAAGGCTCTGTGCCGGTGAAAGAATGGGTTGAGGCCATCAAGGCTACTGGTTTTGAGGGCTGGTGGGCCTATGAGACTTTTTCTAAAGAAGAGGCAGAGGAGGACCCCATTTTATTTGCAAAGCAGATCTACGGAAGGCTCCGGGAGCTGATCGGATAAAAAGTAACGGAAACCTTGCGGACTCCGGGCAAAATATGTTAAAATCAGAGGGATTTGAAATGATACGCCCGAAGAGGCAAAGGTTGAGGTGGAAATTATGTTGAAAGAAAATCTGGCGGAAGTAGAGAAACGGGTGGCGGTAGCCTGTCGGCGGGCCGGAAGGAAACGGGAGGACGTGACATTGATTGCGGTAAGTAAGACGAAACCTGTTTCAGCCCTCAGAGAAATTATGGACTGCGGCGTGGTGGATTTTGGTGAGAACAAGGTGCAGGAGTTGTGCGGGAAGATGGAAGAGATTACAGAACCTCTTCACTGGCATCTCATCGGCCATCTGCAGCGGAATAAGGTAAAATATATTGTGGATAAGGCCTATATGATCCATTCGGTGGATTCCATCCGTCTGGCAAGGGAGATCCAGAAGGAGGCGCAAAAGAGTGATACTGTGTGCCAGGTGTTGATTGAGATCAATATCGGCGGAGAGGAAAGCAAAGACGGGATCCCAAAGGAAGAGGCGATCCCTCTGATCCGGGAGATTGCAGAACTTTCCCGTGTGCAGGTGAAGGGGCTTATGACGATTGCGCCTCCCGTGGAGAGACCGGAGGAGGCCAGAGGCTATTTTAAAGAGATGCGGGCGCTTTTTGAAGCTGTGAAAGCAGAGCAGATCCCCGGGGTGGAAATGGAGGAGCTTTCCATGGGAATGACCGGAGATTTTGAGGTGGCTATTGAAGAGGGATCTACCATGGTGCGGGTGGGGACCGCCATTTTCGGAGCCAGACAGTATGCTGTCTAGGAATCTGTAAACAGGCTGGAGAACGTGTGTGGAAACAACGGCGTACAATTGGATACGGTGTAGGCTCCATGAAAGAAGAGCAGTTTCGGGGTATTCCGGGACTGCTTTTTTCATAAGTATAGAACAAAGAAAAGAAAACGGGTTTGCCATGGCGATGCAGGACGAAAAGCTGGAAAATGTGTTGAATTTGGCACTGGATGTTCCGCAGGCAGAGAGGGAGCGGTCTCTGGATCTGGATGTGGGTTATAATGAGGAAGCAAATACATGGGATCTGATTGTGCGGTATACAGGGGATATCAAAAGACTGGCCAGTGAGAGCGTACAGATTACGGAACTCCTCGGCGGATATGCCATTGTGACGCTGCCGGAAAGTGAAGTTCGGAGTTTTTCCAGACAGCCGGAAGTGGAATATGTGGAGAAGCCAAAAGGGCTTACCTTTGCGGTGTCAAACGCAAGAAGTGTTTCCTGCGTGAATCCGCTGCAGTCAGGAAGCAATTCCCTGTTCGGGGCAGGAGTTGTGATCGCAGTCATTGACTCTGGAGTGGACTACTGGCTGGAAGATTTTCAGAACGGAATGGGGGAGAGCAGAATTTTATTTTTGTGGGACCAGACTGCTTCTGGAACGCCCCCGAAAGGGTATCACATCGGTTCGGAATATACAAAGGAACAGATCAATGAAGCCATTGCCACGGGAAACCGTTCCCTGGTGCCTTCCCAGGATTTTCAGAATCACGGGACTCCGGTGACAGGAATTGCCGCGGGCAGAGGAAGCCAGGGCGGGAACCGTTACCGGGGGGTGGCTCCGGAAAGCGAACTGATCGTGGTGAAGCTGGGAAATACCGGCGGAGGCTTTCCGCGTACTGTGGAGCTGATAGAAGCAGTGGACTATGCGGTCCGGAAAATGCTGGAATGGGGGTTCCCGATGGTCATTAATCTGAGCTTCGGAAATACCTATGGTTCCCATGAAGGAAATTCTCTACTGGAATCCTATCTGAACGACATTTCTAATCTGGGGAAGTTATCTATCTGCGTGGGGAGTGGAAACGAAGGCGGCAGCGGGGGCCATGTTTCTGGTGTCCTTACCAATCTGCCAGAAGGGATCAGCGGAGAAATAGGAAGCACCAAGGTCCAGCTGACAGTGGGACAGTACGAAACCGGTCTTAATCTTCAGATCTGGAAGTCCTATGTGGACGAATTCACCATTCAGCTTGTGACGCCGAGAGGTGAGCGGTTTGGCCCCTTCAGCCGGGCCCAGCCTGTGAGCCGGTTTTTTACAGAGGCAGCAGAAATTTTCGTCTATTATGGAGAACCGATTCCCTACAGCACTGCTCAGGAAATCTATATGGATTTTATTCCGACAGACGCTTACCTGGAGAGCGGAATCTATTTAATCGAACTGACACCGATCCAAATTGTGGAGGGCCGTTTCGACATGTGGCTTCCCAGTGAAGGCATCTTAAACCGTGCCACCAGATTTGGAAGCCCCACGCCGGATATCTCCCTGACCATCCCGAGCGCGGCTACAGATGTGATTACAGTGGGGGCTTATGACAGCTATTACCTGACCTATGCAGATTTTTCCGGACGAGGTTATACCCGCGTTACCCGCCAGGTGAAGCCAGATCTGGTGGCTCCCGGAGTCGGGATTGAGACCATACAGGCCGGAGGAGGCTACGGTCCCGTGACAGGCACCTCCTTTGCAACGCCTTTTGTGTCAGGCTCAGCGGCGCTCCTGATGGAGTGGGGCATTGTGCGGGGGAATGACCCTTATCTTTATGGAGAAAAACTGAAAGCATACCTCCGAAGAGGGGCGAAGCCCCTTCCGGGTTTTACGGAATATCCGAATCCCCAGGTGGGGTATGGGGCGCTGTGTGTCGAAAATAGTCTGCCGAGATAGAATTGGAGCGGTTTTTGAAATAATAAACACGTTATTTTATGATGTATAGTGTCGAATAAAGTGTTTATTATCCGTTAATTTAAAATAAACGACTTTAATTTGTTCGCAGTTATTAGTTGTTTATGAACAATTTTTTGCACAAGATGACAAAATTTCTGTGAAACATGTTTCTGGTCTATTCAGATTATGGATAGGAAACAGGAGGGGAACGAACAGGATAAGCCATATCTATAAGTGAAGTAGGTCTGTAATTATATCGCAGATAATCTGAGGTAATAAATTAAGTATAGGAGATTTGAAAGTTTGGAAGTTAAAACTCCTATTACGCGTTTAGGGATATTGCTGGTACTGTCGGCAATGTTCCTGTAGAAGTAAAATTTCATATTATATTTTAAATGTCGTTGTGTATACAGTATGAAAATGATATGATATAAATAAGAAATACGGAGGATTGTATATGGGAAATATATATGACGGGGCATTTCGGACAATCTTAAATGACTGCCGGCAGATGATTATTCCGGTAATCAATGAGATTTTTAAGGAAGACTATACAGGGAATGAGATAATAGAGTTTCATCCCAATGAGCATTTTATGGATCAACAGGATGCAGCCGACCATGAAAGAATAACGGATACTAATTTCATAATATATGGAAAGAAAAAGAAGAAATATCATCTGGAATGTGAGAGCAGTCTGCCGGATGGTCGGATGACAATTCGGCTGTTTGAGTATGATGCCCAGATAGCATTGGATGAGGGGGAAATCGTTCATGAAACATTGACAGTGACATTTCCTAATACGGCGGTGTTATATCTGAGGAATTATAAAAAGACACCTGATAAAATGAGGTATGTGATAAAAACGCCTGGCGGAAGCGTAGAGTATGATGTGCCGATTATGAAAGTACAGGAATATTCTCTGGAAGATATTTTTTCAAAAGGGCTGTTACTGTTAATTCCATTTTATATTTTTTCACATGAAAAGAACTTTCAGGTGTATAATAGTAATGAGCAGAAATTGGCAAAACTGAAAGCAGAGTATCAGGATATTTTGGAAAGGCTTGATGAACTAGAACAGAAAGGGATTATTGGGGCGTTTGACAAACGTACAATTATAGAACTTTCCGGGGATGTGGTCAGAGAAATCGCACAGAAGTATGAGAACGTGCAGAAAGGGATAGGTGGAATGATGAGCGGAGCGTTACTTGAGACAGAAGCAAGAAAGATTTTGAATAAAGGGAAAGATGAAGCTAAAAAGGAGACAGCACTAAGAATGTTGAAGGATGGTGAATTGTCGATTGATAAGGTTGCGAAATATTCAGGGCTTGATATTGCAGAAGTGGAGTTGCTGGCAGGGCTTCAGATGGTGTAAAAGGAGCGTAGGTATTTGGTTATAGTTAGGAATCAGGAAAATGACTTTTTAAAAGCATTTTCTTGATTTTTTGATATTCCTGCAAAGTATGTCCTTTTTGACAGTTGTTTTTTTCTCCCAAATCGCTTCATGTTGTAAAAAATCTTGGCTGTGAAGTGATCGGATTAACCATAAATAGTAAGAAATTGTAAAACATTGTTCATACAAACTTGAATGTTGAAGAATGCAGAATATATATTTGTGGAAATGGGTGACTGGTGAGTGAAAAGTTTATACCAAATGTTTGATACAAATAGTTATAGTTGGAATGAAGGGGAATTATAATAAATAAATTAGGTATTAGTTAACATTTGGTTGGTAGACGATCTGCATAAATACTGGTCTTCTTATGGGACAAATATGGTTATTGCCCCATTTACTGACTAACACCATAAATTATTTAAAGGTATTGTGCATAATGCAGGAGCATTAACATATGTAGAGGAGGAATTGTAAATTTGAATACGCAAGATGCTATAGATAGAATTAATCTTGGAAAATGTGAAATCATTAGAGAATACAATAATACGGTAGATGATTATAATGATGTTTATAATTATTGTAGAAATCATACTTTAACTGATGAGTATTTAAGAAAGCTAGTTGCTATTGGGGAAAGTCTATATGAAATATATGAAAAATCTATGAAATATGTAATTTTTAAGACATATTATGAAAAGACACAAGATGGAAGTATGACTTTGAACAACAAGTAGTATATCCCTTAGATAAAGGTTCGAAATCTTCTTTATTTAATACAAGATTAACTATTAAAACATTATGCGAATGGATGGCAGAATATGCGAATCCACAACTCCAGGTTTTCGATGGGAATGGGAATCAGATTTCATCTCGTCTTCCCAGTACACCAGTGCTCATACCCAAAACTGAAATAGATACAGTTCTTTTACAGAATTATGCAGGTGATGCTCACAATAATAATAAGCATAAATTTGTGTTGTGGTCCGGTATTTTCTGATGGCGGTTGATTTCACCGGCCTGCTGTTTACATAGCTTCACACTGCATTTTCCTGCCTGTGGAATTAAGAAATACCCTCGTTTTTTCAGATCTTCCATAACAATTTTCAAAAATATAAAAATCCATAAATAAATATGGCTGAAACCGCCGTTTCCGCTGCGGTCAGAAGTCCTATTTTCCACATTTCAGGAAACTCTCCTAATACAATACGGTTCCAAACCGAAACAATTGCAAAATAAATGATGAAGCAAATTGTTATCATGAGAGCGGCTTTTATTATTCCATATTGTATGGTCTTACGTAAAAGGCATTGGTACGCAAAGAATACAAACAGGACTGGCATTGCGGCATGGGCGATCCCATTGATGATGCTTAGACCTGTGTAGCCGGTATTTTCAATTAAGCTGCTTACTATCATAAAAGCATAAAAAAGCTGAAAAAGCAAGAAAACAATTCCTATAATAATCGCAATCCAATGAAACATGTTGTCCCTCCTGTTAAAATGTCATATCTTTATATGTAATCTCAACAATTTCCTTGTTTTGTATGCGGACGCCGATTCCATTATTGTCAAGATCTTCGCCGCCTCATGTTTTTGAAAAGAGTAAGTATAAACATTATATCCGATCCGTCACGGTTTTTACCTCCCTCTGTTTTTTGACTTGTGTATGGTCCTTTGATAAATTCCAGTTTACCACTGGCATCGTTATACTGCAATATATTTCAACATAAAATGGCGGAAGTTTGACAGTTAAATAAAAGAAAAAGACCTTGCAGGCCGCATAAAACCTGCATTTTTTTGTCAAGTTTTATGCGAATTATAGTGGCTATTTTTGGCTATGTATGATATAATAGGACTTAGGAGGTGTTTTCTATGAAACTTACCGTCAGCAAGTCCAAAAATTCCGCGTCCTTTTATGTTCAGAAAACCATACGCAAAC
>JAAWBT010000059.1 GCA_022792835.1 Lachnospiraceae bacterium
GGATGTACGCGGAGAGAGGACAACGCGGAAAAACCGGCAAATCATGCAGACTGGAGCGAGTGTGTCCTTGTCAACCGATGGTAAGCATAACACAATATAATTTTTGCCGCAACCTCTTCTTGTGGAATTCTTCTTGTGAAAGAGGAGAAAATATGCTATTTTTAAAGGAAAGGGGGAATTGCCATGGCAAGGGATATGACGGTGGGAAAGCCTTTTCCCACGCTTTTTAAATTTGCGATGCCCATGGTGGTGGGCAATCTGTTTCAACAGCTTTACAATGTGGTGGATTCTATGGTGGTGGGCAATTTTGTGGGAGAGGACGCTCTGGCCGCCGTGGGAACCACCACTTCGATCACCTTTCTTTTTATCGCTGTGGCCGTTGGCATGGGGATCGGGTGTTCTGTGGTGATCTCCCAGCTTTTCGGGGCGAAGCATATGGACACCATGAAGTCGGCCATTTCCACTTCGCTGTTCGCCATGTTCGCTTTGGGAGCCGGACTGTCCTTATTCGGCTTAGCGGCCCACAGGCTGATCTTAACCTGGCTTTCCGTGCCGGAAAACATTTTCGAGGATGCGGCCTCCTATCTGCAGATCTACTGCATGGGCCTTATTTTTCTGTTTATGTACAATATTTTAAACTCGGTGTTCAACGCCCTGGGGGAGTCCCGGTTTCCGCTGGTGTTTCTGACCTTGTCCTCTCTGCTCAATGTGGCGCTGGACCTGTATTTTGTGATTCGCCTGCATATGGGAGTGCCCGGCGTGGCCTGGGCTACCCTCATTGCCCAGGGAATCTCTGCCGTGCTGTCTTTTTTCGTTTTGATGCGACATTTCAGGCGGATCGAGACTGCGGAAAAGCCGAAGCTTTTTGACGGGAAGCTTCTTGCCCGGATGTTCCGGCTGGCCGTTCCCACCACCATCCAACAGTCCATCGTTTCCCTGGGGCTGGTCTTTGTCCAGGGGCTGGTGAACGGCTATGGGTCTGTGGTGATTGCCGGGTACACGGCGGCCACGAAGATCGACACCATCGCCATCGGTCCCATGGTCCAGGTGGGAAATTCAGTCTCCACCTTCACGGCCCAGAACATGGGAGCCAGGAAGACAGAACGGGTGAAATCAGGGCTTGTTTCCGGTCTGATCATTTCAGCAGGAATCTCCCTGTCTCTGACAGCCGTGTTGTTTTTCTTCGGGGAGAATTTCCTGAATGCCTTTATGGACAGCAAGGAGAGCGTGGAGGCGATCCGCTACGGAATTGATTATATCTATGTGGTGTCTGCCTTCTACGTGCTGATGGGCACCATGAATGTGTTTAATGGAGTACTCAGGGGAGCGGGAGACATGAAAGTATTTATGGCGGCCACCCTGACCAATTTCGGCCTGCGGCTTATTTTTGCCCATGTTCTCTCCGCAACGGCCATGGGATCTGCCGGAATCTGGTGGTCCATTCCCATCGGCTGGGGCGCCGGTATCCTGATCTCAGGAACCCGCTATGCCAGCGGAAGATGGAAGACCAAAAAACTGGTTGCTGCAGAGCTTTGATTTCAGCTGCGCAGAGGAACGTATTTTATGGGAAGGAGACAGGGAACATGGCAGAGATCATTTTATTTGACCTGGACGGAACGCTGACAGACCCCAAAGAGGGGATCACCCGCTGTGTCCAGTATGGAATGGAGGCCCTTGGCTACCATGAGCCTGACAGGGAGAAGCTGACCTCTTTCATCGGGCCTCCTCTTATGGAGATGTACATGGAGACTTGCGGCTTTACGGAGGATGAGGCCGTGCAGGCGGTGGAAAAGTATCGGGAGCGGTTTCGGGAAAAGGGGATGTATGAAAATGAGATCTACGAGGGGATCGCAGATATGTTAAAGACACTTAAGGATTCTGGAAAGAGGCTGGGAGTGGCGACCTCCAAGCCGGAGGTGTTTGCCGTGCCGATCCTCAAATATTTTCGCATTGACTCGTATTTTGAACATATCGTGGGAAGTGAGCTCTCTGGGGAACGGGTGAGGAAGGGCGATGTGATAAAAGAAGCCCTGCGCCGGTTTTGCGTGGAGGGAAAGGCTGGCGCCGGAGACGGAAAGGAAGCCGTCTGGATGGTGGGCGACCGGAAGCATGATGTGATTGGAGCCAGAGAGGCAGGCGTCCCTTGTGTGGGCGTCCTGTACGGCTACGGCGGCTGTGAAGAGCTTTCTGGCGCCGGAGCGGATAAACTGGTTTCCACAGTTGAGGAGCTGAAAGAGCTCCTGGCCGCGTTATGAAACCTTACCGGTCTTTTGATGAAGAGATGAAAAGACAGTTCGGGAAAAAGCTGTACCGCCTGTCTTTAAACGGAGGACTTGGCTGTCCCAACAGAGAGGGCGGTTTCGGAAAGGGCGGCTGCATTTTCTGCAGTGAAGGCGGTTCTGGAGATTTTGCGGCGGGAAACGAATATTCCATCACAGAGCAGCTTGTACAGGCTAAAGCTCTGATAGCCAGAAAACTTCCGAAGCGGATGCCTTACGGCTATGTGGCTTATTTTCAGGCATATACGGGAACCTACGGCCCGGTAGAAACCCTCGAGGCGATGTTTGTCGAAGCCATGGAGGATGAAGAGGTGGAGGTACTCTCCATTGCCACAAGGCCGGACTGCCTGCCAAAAGAGACAGTGGCTCTTCTTGCCAGGCTTAATAAGCGAAAGCCGGTCTGGGTGGAGCTGGGGCTGCAGACAGCAGTTCCAAAGACAGCGGCCTTTATCCGGCGGGGCTATCCTCTTTCCTGTTTTACGGAGGCGAGAAAGAAGCTTTTTAAAGCAAAGATCCCGGTTATCGCTCATGTGATCCTGGGACTTCCGGGAGAAGGAAAAGAAGAGGTCTTAAAGACAATCGCTTACCTCAACGGACAGCATATTGAAGGGATTAAACTGCAGCTTCTGCATATTCTGGAAGGGACTGATCTGGCGGATCTCTACCGGGAGGGGGCGGTAAAAGCTCTTTCTTTTGAAGAATACGAAGAACTTTTGTTTGCCGCTCTCATGAGGCTTGGGCCAAAGACCGTGGTACACCGAATCACCGGGGACGGGCCGAAACGGCTGCTCCTTGCCCCTCTTTGGAGCGGAGACAAGAAGCGGGTGTACAACCGGCTCCATCAGGATATGGAGGAGCGTGGAGTTTATCAGGGAATAGATTTTAAGGAGGAAGGAACATGACACCGAGAGAATTATTTAATGAAAAAAGAGGAAATACTGTGGTTAAAAACCTGCAGGGGAGGGGCTTTGACGCCTGTTACTGCAAAACCGGGGAGGAAGCGAAGGAAAAGGCGCTGGAATGGATCAAAGAGGGTTCTTTGGTGGCCTGGGGCGGTTCTGTGACCATCCGGGATATCGGACTTACAGAGGCGCTCAGCGGGGGGAATTATGAGGTGATCGACCGGGATAGGGCCGCAACTTTGGAGGAAAAACACAAGGCGGCCATGGCTGCATTTTCGGCGGATTACTTCCTGACCAGCGCCAATGGAATCAGTGAGGACGGCCAGCTTGTCAACGTGGATGGAAACGGAAACCGGGTAGCAGCCATTGTGTTCGGGCCCAAATATGTGATCATGGTGGCCGGAATCAATAAAGTGGTGAGGACAGCAGAGGATGCCATGATGCGGGCCAGGACTGTGGCCGCTCCTTTGAACCAGCAGCGGTTTTTAAAGAGCACGCCCTGCACGCTCACCGGCGTCTGCGGCGACTGCAAATCACCGGAATGCATCTGCAACCAGCTTCTCACCACCAGAAACTGCCGGCCTGCAGGACGGATCAAGGTGATCCTGGTGGGAGAAGAGCTCGGCTATTAAATCTCTGTAAGCATATCTTCAGCGTCCAGCCGCCCGCCAAAGAGCAGGGTGAGCAGGAAGGAGGCCACAAAGGCAATTGCCCCGGAGATCATGGCTTTTACAAAGTTGCCCGGTTCGTCCCCGCTTGCAAACATTAAGCAGGAAGGGATGGCCGGAAAGGCATACACATAACAGTGGATGGTGACAAGGCCCTGATAAAGCCCGGCGATGGCGCCGCCAAGGATCATGGTGATCAGCGGTTTTTTGTAAGGGAGACAGACACCAAAGAGGACCGGTTCAGAGACCCCGGCCAGGAGGACCGTAAGACCGCTGCTGAAAGCGGTCTTTTTTAAAGCAGGAGTTTTTGCTTTGAGGAAAACAGCCAGACAGGTGCCGCCAAGAGCAAGGGCCATGATGAAAAAACCGGGCAGAATGCCGGCATCAAGGCCAGTGCTTCCAAGCTGAGTGATGGCAGTGGCCACAAAGATCCAGTGGGTTCCGGTAATAACCAGAAGGGGAGCCGCGGCGGCAAACAAAGTCCAGGCAAGCCAGGGAATGTGGACCTGGAGCCAGAAGATGGTGCCGGAAAGGGCATTGCCGATCAGGGTTCCCAAAGGACCGATGGCCAGGAGGCCAATCAGGGAAGAAAGGAGCAGGATGACCAGAGGGGAAAGGACATCGTCCACCACCTTTGGCATCCATTTATGTACCAGCTTTTCTATCCAGACCATAGCGGCCACAAGAAGGATCACCGGAATGGTGCTGTAGCCGTAGGTGGCATTGATCAGTGGGATTCCAATAAAAGATAATGCCTGCCCGCTTTCCGTCAATTCTACGAAAGCAGGACTCATGAGAGCCCCTACAGCAGCAATGGCCAGGACTGTATTGACATGGAAATGGACGGACGCCGTATAAGCCAGGAGGAAGGGCAGAAAGTAGAGGGGGGCATCTCCGATCAGAGAGAGTACGGCTTCCGTGGAAGAACCCTCTGCCAAAAGTCCGGTCATGGTAAAAATGATTACCAGGAGCTTGACCAGGCCGCCGGCAATCACAATAGGGATGATGGGGGCCATGCAGCTTGAAACGTGGTCAATGAGAACGGTCAGGATATTTTTCTTGGTATTTTGTTCCATAAATCTGCCCTCCGGGGATTTTTCTAAAAAGCCAAAGAGATTATAGCATTCTTTGTCAGAGGGTGCAAGGAGAAGATACCTTAATATTTGATAAAATCAGATGACAAATGAGAACTTCCGTAGTATAATAAAAAACGTTTTGGAGGCCCGCAAAGGGCCTTACGTCATGAAGTGAGGTGAAACGTTATGAGGTATCATCATCTCCGGTTTGACATCTGGCTTTGTCTGGCTGTCAGCGTCCTGATCAGCTTTCTTCCGGTTAAGATTGCAGAGGGAATGCTGCCAAAAGCCTATGAGGCATATGAGAAAGAGCACACGGTGGCAGATGGAGAAATCGGAGGAGCGGCAGGAGGGTCCGTTTACCGGGCGGAGAGTGTAAAGGATTTGTTGTCCCATGAGACCTTTACTGTGGTATCGCCGGGCATAGAATACCGTAACCGGGGAGGCGGGTATTACGGAAACTATTTTATGCAGGCGTTGACGCTCCCCTCGGGAGAACTGGTGGCGGCCTGTATCAATGGGGATTCCGTGCAGACGACAGGAGAGGATTTTTACAGAGGAGACTCCATTTTGCCGGTGGGGCGGGTTGTCTATGAGGATCTGACAGAAAATCAAACGTTCCTGGACCAGATCCAGTATAAGGAAAAGTTAAGCCGCACAGATTTTTACGTGGATATGCTGGGAGAGGGAGGAAGGCTCAGCGAGGAGGATTACACAGAGCTTCCCAAAATGCTGATTCAGTTGGGAACGGTTTTTGTGTGTTTCCCGCTTCTGCATATGCTCGGCTCTAAACTGGGAATCTTCCCGGCATTTTTTGTGAGAAAGAAAAAGAAAGCTTCTGAGTGGGAGTAGGAGGAGAGAGAAATGGAAACAAAGAAAGTAAAACGTTATAACATGGGTTATCTTCTGGCTTACATATTTGTGCCGGCTATAGTGACAGGGGTGTGCTTTTTTGTTGCTTATGCCACTTCTGCAATAGGGCCTGCCGCGGTCATCCTGATCATGGGCCCCAGCACGCTTTCTGTTTTATGGTGGATCTTTGCCGGCAGGGTGATCTTCAAAGCAAAGAAAAAGAAGCTGGAGCGGGAACTGGATGCTCAGGGCTTTGTCCGCAACCATACGTTTAACAGCACTGGCTGCATGGTGGTGGTGGATGTGGTAAATGGCTCCATCGCCCTCCAGTTTTTCTGGAATCCTTCAGAAAGCTATGTGTTGCCGGCCGCCCGGATCAGTAAGACCTGGGTGAATGACGGCCGGGGCGGCAAAGGATTTATGGAGGGAAGCAGCCGGGTGAGCTTTTTCCTGGTGGTGGACGGAGTGAAGATCCGGGTGGATACCTTTACCTCCAACAAGCGGTGGCGGATGGACAGCGAATACATCCTCACCGGGATCTCCAAGGCGGATATGATGGTGGGAGTGCTGGAGGAAGCCCGGAAGAAGGGAGCCTGATATGGGAATGTTCCGGAAAATGCGCGCCGCTTTCCATGATGACTGGTGCAGCAAATGCCTGAGTGAGATGGACAAGACGGGGAAGCGGCTTTTTATGCTTCCCATGACGGTGGGCCACTATGTTTCTCATTCGGATGCGGATTATTACAGAAGGAATCTCCAGCCTGTTTCAAAGAAAGGGGAGATCCCTCCAGGGGTCTATGCATGCGGGATCATCAGTTACCGCTGTCCGGAGTGTGGATACCGGAGGACAAAGCTGTCCGTATTTCTTCCGGTCCGGGACGAAGAAAAATATGAAGATGCCATATGCTTTGAACAGGGTGAGCTGGACGACCTTCTATAAATAGGGAGGTGTTTGGGGAAATGACGGAAAAAATCGGCGTCCCCTTGCATTTTCGAATCATTTTTGATACAGTGGTAATATCCTGGCAGGCAGGAAGAAAAGAGAGGACTTTTGATTATGGCAAAAGAATTTGAGAATGATTGTACCAGTGCAGGCTGCACCAGTGACTGCGGAAGCTGCGGCTGTGACTGCGGACACGGCCTTTTGAATGAAGGAGAGGACGGACATATGACGGTGACTCTGACCCTGGACGACGATTCCAGCTTAGAGTGCATCGTACTGACCACCTTTGAGGCGGCCGGGCGGAATTATATCGCGCTGCTTCCCACCAATCCTCCAAAGGGAGAGGAAGGAGAGGTTTATCTGTACCGCTTTGTGACAGGGCCCAACGGAGAGCCGGATCTTCAGAATATTGAAGACGATGAAGAGTATGAGGCAGTTGCGGATGCCTTTGACGAGATCCTGGATGCGGCTGAGTTTGACGAGCTGGTAGAAGGAGAACTGGAAGAAGAGCAGTAAAAAATTGGAAAAACAAAAAGGACTGTGAAGAGGCGGACAGACGCCCTTTTCCACAGTCCTTTTTTCTGAGCGGAAAATTTTTCAACCGCACAAGTAGAAATCTTTTATGGTTATACTTTATGGTTATACATTAAACCTAAACAGGATCACATCTCCGTCTTTTACTACATATTCCTTGCCTTCCAGCCCTACAAGTCCCTTTTCCTTTGCGGCGGCATAGCTCCCGGCATCCAGAAGAGCCTGATAGTTAACCACTTCAGCCCGGATGAAGCCCCGCTCGAAATCACTGTGGATCTTTCCGGCGGCTGCAGGGGCCTTGGTACCCTTTTTGATGGTCCATGCCCTGGTTTCTTGTTCCCCGGCAGTTAAGAAGCTGATCAGCCCAAGGAGCCGGTAGCTGGCCTTAATCAGTTTGTCCAGGCCGGATTCAAAGAGCCCCAGATCCTCTAAAAACATCTTTTTTTCGTCTTCTTCAAGCTCTGCGATTTCCTGTTCAATCTGGGCGCAGATGACAAATACCTCACTGTCCTGCCTGGAAGCAAATTCCCGTACCTTTGCGACTGAGGGATTGGAAACGCCGTCGTCTGCCAGATCATCCTCCGCCACATTGGCGGCAAAGATCACCGGTTTTCCAGTCAGGAGATTGAGAGAATGGAGGAAGGTTTCTTCGTCTTCATCAGAAGGGTTGTAAGTGATGGCCAGGTTCCCGTCTTCCAGCCAGGCTTTCACGGCCTTTAACGTACTTACTTCTTTGGCCAGAGCCTTGTCATTGAATGCACCTCTGGAAGTTTTTGCAATCCGTCTCTCCAGAATTTCCAGATCGGAGAAGATGAGCTCCAGGTTGATGGTTTCAATATCCCGCAGAGGGTCAATGGTTCCGTCCACGTGGACAATATTGTCGTTTTCAAAGCAGCGGACCACATGGACGATGGCATCCACCTCCCGGATGTTGGCCAGGAACTGATTGCCAAGTCCCTCACCCTTTGAGGCGCCCCTCACCAGTCCGGCGATGTCCACGAACTCGATGACGGCAGGGGTGACTTTTCTGGATGTGTACATGTCAGAAAGAAGTCCTAACCGGAAGTCCGGGACAGCCACCACTCCCACATTGGGGTCAATGGTACAGAAAGGATAGTTGGCTGATTCTGCCCCAGCTTTGGTCAATGAGTTGAATAATGTGCTTTTGCCCACATTGGGCAGGCCTACAATGCCTAATTTCATAAAAACCTCCTCATGTTTCTTCGTGATAGAATCAGGTTATCGTTTGTCTCATTAATGAATCAAAATCTCATTGGGAGCAGTGGAAAAGGAGACCACCGGAATCCCCCGCTGCGTAAAAAAATCTTTTAACAGATGTGCGTCGTAGATGGAGTTTTTCCAAAACAGCCAGTCCGGCGCATCCATAAAGACTTTGCCGGGTGAAAGGGCGGCGTAAAAATCCAGAGTCGGTCCCCAGTTGCCGTGATGGCCGGCCTGGATATAATCTGCGTTCAGCTCGTCTTTATGCCTGTCAAGAATGTAGGCTTCTGTTTCGTTTTCCATGTCGGAGAGAAAGAGCATTTTTTCCTGTTTTCCTTTTAAGACAAAGACCATAGAGCCATTGTTGCACAGGTTGACATCCAATTGATCTGTCGTTTCATCCCACCCATGGAGCACCTTAAAGTCCAACCCCAGCAGCTTGAATTCTTCATTTTCAGAGACATAGTGGATATTTTTCAGGTTTTTTGTGAGACTCAAAAAGGTTTCATATACTTTAAATTCGTCGTAGCCCTGTGCAGTTTCCTGATATCGGTTATAGTTGACCGGCACCGTGTAAATCTGGTCGATCTGAATCCCTTCTGGGGAGGATAAAATGGCATTAAAAGCACCGACATGATCTGGATGGGGGTGGGTGATGATCCAGGCATTCACACGATTTCCATGCTTTCGGATGATTTCCCGAAGCATACTTGCATCTGCTTCATATCCACCGTCGATGATGGCCAGATTTCCTTTTTGATCTTCCAGGGTATAGCACATGAGCTGCCTTCCGCCGGCTTTTCCGTATTGGGTGATTTTTATGCTGTCTGCTTTTTTAAAATAAGTTTTGTTTACAGGGCCAGGGGCGCTCCCGCCTTTTTTCACTAGACGAATCTCAATACCCTCCAGTCGTTTGGCGTAGCCCTCACTGCCGGCCGGCGCTCCGTTTTTGGCCCATCCGGTCCACCCAAAGGTCTGACAGTGGACCCGGTAATAAATATCATATTGCTCCGCCATGGCGCCGGTCAGGCGGATCTGAATGGCTTCCAGCCGTTTTGCCTGTCCGGTGGTTCCGGAGACAATCCCATCCTTTACCCATCCCTGCCAGCCGTAGGTCTGCACATGGGTGCGATATTCCACACTGCCTTCAGTGAGGAAATGGTTTTCCAAACGGATTTTGATGCCTTCCAGCCGTTTCGCCTGTCCAGTGGTTCCGCTTAACTGTCCGTTGGCCGATTCTTTCTGCCAGCCGTAGGTCTGCACATGGGTCTGATAGACGACTTTCAGGTTTTCCCAGTAGGAATGACCCACATCGCCGGGAGCAGGCTCGCCTTTTTTAACCAGACAAATTTGAATGGCTTCCAGCCGCTTGGCATAGCCCATGCTGCCGGCCGGCGCTCCGTTTTTGGCCCATCCGGACCATCCAAAGGACTGGCAGTGGACCTGATAATAAATATCATATTGTTCTGCCATAGTTCCGGTCAGGCGGATCTGAATGGCTTCCAGCCGTTTCGCCTGTCCGGTGGTTCCGGAGACAGCTCCATCCTTTACCCAGCCAAGCCAGCCGTAGGTCTGGACATGGGTACGGTATTCCACACTTCCAGAGAGGGCAGATACAGGATCCAGGCGGATCTGAATGGCTTCCAGCCGCTTCGCCTGCCCAGTGGTTCCGCTCTCTGCTCCGTCGCTCACCTCTTTCCCCCACCCATAAGACTGTACATGGGTCGTGTAGGAAATACCAGGAGAGGATGTTTCATAAAGGGCCGCTTCTTCCTGTACTACAGCCGTTTCCGGTACGGTACTTTCCGGTTCCGGTTCATCCGCAGGCTCTATAGAAACAGGCTCCTGTGTCACAGCAACAGACTCATCCGGCAGGAGGGCTTGTGTGCCGGTTTCTTCTGGCACAGAAGATTCTGTCTCATCAGTAGTCTCATTCTCCTGCATTGCAGCTGCGCATAATGGCGGAACGATCATACAGACAAAAAGCAAAAATCCTGCGGCTATTTTTCCGTATTTTTTCCAATAATCTTTTTTCAACTTATGCCTCCATTGATTCGTTTGTGTTTTGCGGTACCTTCTATTATATAAGGAATTTTCCGAACTTGCAATCACCAAAGTATTTCTTGAGTTTCCACATTCTATTTCCACAAGAAATACGGAAGAAAAATGGTTTCTTCCCGCAGTAAAATACCGAAATTCCAATCTGAATATGTCGAAATATGCAGTAAAATGCGACGGAATCCATTTGCCTTTTGACGAAAAATGACTTAGAATGGCTAGTAGAAAGGAGACGGTAAAAAAATTACGAAAAGGGTCAGAGGGTGCAAAAGTTGAAAAAGAAAATTGAAGAAACAAGACAAAGATTAAATGAAGCCATTGAAGAACACGTATCATTGGAAAAGGTTCTAGAGCTGAGTCGGGAGCTTGATTTCTTAGTTGAACAGTATATGGAAGAAAGTGAAAAGTAAGGGCTTCATAAGTATCAGGAAACCAGAGCGTCAGGTAATGTAATGAGCGATTCCAGAACATAAAAAAACCGGAGCATGCAGGGTAAGTCACCGCCTTGTATGCTCCGGTTTTTAATCTATAAGAAATTCTTTCGGATTTTCTTGTCGAAATTTTTTGGAAAAAAACATGGAATTTCCCTTGCTATTTCCATGTAAATCCCGTAAAATGGTATCAGGTGGTTAAATTGTGGGTTAAAATGGTGTGAAGTGGTAGATTGCTGGGTGGCACAGATGACAAATCAGTTTATGGGTGAATACAATCATACGATGGACGCCAAAGGGCGTCTTATTGTTCCCGCAAAATTTCGAGAGGCAGGCGGGGACAGATTTATCGTGACAAAAGGACTGGACAAGTGTCTTTTTGTGTTTACCCAGGATAAATGGAGTTCTGTCGTGGAAAATGTCAGCCAGATGTCGTTAACCAGTGGAAATGCCAGAAAATTCTCGCGATTTTTCATCGGAAGCGCCGGCGAGTGCGAGGTGGACAAGCAGGGCCGGATCCTGGTTCCCGCAAGTCTCAGGACCTATGCGGGGCTGGAGAAGGAAGTGGTCCTGGTGGGAGTGGGAAGCCGGGTGGA
>JAAWBT010000060.1 GCA_022792835.1 Lachnospiraceae bacterium
AGAATGTCCCCGGCAATGCGGCTGTCAATCTTAAACATTGTACCCAATATGAAAATACATCTGCTTTCTGTGTCAAGGCATTGCAACATCACATTGGTACAGGACATTTTCAGTTCTTCCGCTAAGATGGCCTTTTCTACATTCTGCGTTAAATCTGGCACATCCTGTATGTTTCCGTTTTCTATGTCATCTCCATAATATTCAAAACTCAGCGGATAGCGGGCGAACATGTGCTTTTTATAATTTTTCAGATGATTGGCGGCAATGCTGAAAACCCAGGTTGTAAATGAGCTGTCACCTCTAAATGACGACAGATGGGTGATCATTTTCAATAGGATATCCTGGGTGGCATCCTCCGCATCTGGAAATGTGCCGAGCATCCGCAGGGATAAATTGAATACAAGGTCCTGTACGCCTGTGACAAGGGTTTCAAGGGCTTTTTTATCTCCCGCAGTGGCTTCATGGACGAGAGCCTGTAATTCTTCCTTTCTTTTTTTATTCATAGATTTTACCTCCTACTTATTTAGACAATGCTCCCTTGCCTGTGTGACAGAAAAGATCCGCAGGCCCAGTCACAGCTGGACAGATAATGAACGTCAATTTCACTGATCAGGGCAAGAAGGTCTTCCACAGGAAGGTCACGCCCTCTTTCAAACCAGGTCATAAACAGCCCGCTGACAGCGGCAATGGTGTATTCTGCGCGGTAAATATCCATCTGAGAATGAGCATGTTTGGCAAACTGTTCCCGCATGACGGAGACCAGTTTTTCCTGGAAATTATCATCAGCCTGGAGCATGATGGCAAAACGGTCTGAATTTACAGTAAAAAAATCTTTTACATTCTGAGGGATTTCGCCGCCAAAAGTACCTGCATCAAGCACTTTCACAACATTTTCCCACAGCGATTCTAAAAGATCAGTGTCGATATCGTGAAGCAGGTCAATGATATCCCGATAATGAAGGTAAAAGGTACTTCTGTTGTATCCGGCAGTCTGGCACAGCATACGCACAGTAATATCTTTAAGAGGAATCGTCTGATAAAGACGCAGCAAGGCATCCTTAAAATCTCTGCGTGTTACAAAGGCTCCAGTCTCCTCCATCCTGACTTCCTCCTGTCTGTCGATAAGTCTCATCATACAATGAGGGTCTTCCCAATTCAGGGAACACCCTTGTGTTGTCATTTCTACAAATAGACACTTTGGGGAAATGTGTTCATTCTCATTTGTTTCCCGATTTTTTATAATAATAACATAAAAAGAAAGAAAGTACATAAATATTTTCGGAAAAGATCGAATTAGGACGAGGGAACGATGAAGAAAAAAGAAAATCTCACATTAAAAGAATTGATTCCCATGGCTGTCGGAAGTGTCATGGGAGCCGGAGCATTTATCCATATTGGAATTGCCATTGGATATACAGGGTATTCTGCGTGGCTGGCTTATCTGACTGCCGTAATTATGGGAATTTTATTCTGCCTTCCTATCATCATTGCCACAAGTGCGCTGAAGCTTGAGGGAGGGATCTATACCCTGGTGGCGGACATGCTTGGAAAAAAAGCGGCGGGGATTTACATATCAGGATTTCTGTTTTATTTTCCGGGCATTGCCATTGTAGCCCTATCGCTGGGAAACTATGTCCATTCCCTGTGGCCGGCGATTCCCGCCCGCATCCTGGCAGCTGCCGTCCTGACGATTTTTTACCTGTTAAATCTGGCGGGGATCAAAAAAATAGCCAGGGCGCAGAAGATTATGATGGCAGTCACGTTATGTGCCCTGTTCGGCTTTGTCATATTTGGTCTGGGAAAGGTTTCTCCCAAAACATTTTCCATGACAGATAAACATTTCTTCCAGGGCGGCATAAAAGGATTTGTACAGGCGGTCTTTATCCTGTTTTACTCTGTTACCGGATATTATTTCATTATGTTCCAGGGAGGCCGCGCAAAAGATGCCACAAAGAGTATTCCAATTTCCATGCTGGCCGCCGCGGGGACCATACTGCTTTTGTATCCTGGAATCGGCATTATAGCAGTCGGGGTGCTCCCTCTGGAGCAAGTGGCAGGGCAGCCCCTCACCTGGGTGGCAGAGCAGATATTCCCCTATGGATTCTTTATCCTGTTTATGTTATGCGGCCCTTTGATGGCGCTAATGTCCAACATCAATTCCCTGTTTCTCGCTTACACAGAGCCCATTCAGCAGGCCGCCGAAGACGGATGGTTCGGGAAGATATTTGTAAAAAGGAACAGGCAGGGAACTCCCGTTGGGGCTTCCACCGCACTGTGGCTGGTGGGCATTCTGCCGATTCTTTTGGGGCTGGATATTGCGACCATCACCGGAAGCTATATGTTGCTGGATTATATTTTGATCTATTTTATGATGGTTTCCCTGGTGCGGGTTCCGAAGCTTATGCCAAAGCAGTGGGCGAAACGCCGTATCCGTATTCCAACAAAGCTGTATTTTTGTACGGTTGGCATTTCGATTCTGATACAGACCGTCACAGTCATCGCGGCGGCAGCTTCCGTTACCCCGTTTATTTTGGCTGTCAGCCTTATGATCATGGCAGCCCTTCTGGTGTACGCCCTGCTGCGTGACAGATCAGGAAACGTAAAGATGAAAGAAAAGGAGGAGGAACCGTGAACGAACATATCAAAGAATGGTTTGCTGCCAATGGAGAAGGTGCCTGGAAAACGGCCCGGGCTCTCTGGGCCCACCCGGAAGTCGCCTACGAAGAGTCCGGCTCCTGCCAGATCATGTCCGATTACATGGAAGAGAACGGATTTCAGGTGGAGACTTTCAAAATCCGAAGTACAGACGGAAAGCCCAATGGATTAAAGGCTGTTTTCGGACATGGAAAGCCTGTGATCGGAATTTTGGGGGAACTGGATGCCCTTCCTGGACTGGCTCAGTCGGAAAACTGCTGTGAAGAGAGCAGGGAGGGACCCGGCCATGGCTGCGGCCACAATCTGCTGGCCGCCGGATGTGCCGCCGCTGCCATTTCTGCCAAATATGTGATGGAACAGGAGAAACTCACCGGAACCATCGTGTATTATGGATGTCCGGCAGAAGAGACCATTTCAGGTAAAGTACTCATGGCTTCCATGGGAGCTTTTGATCATCTGGATATCTGCCTCACTTGGCATCCCGGCGGCGGCCCTGGATTCCTGATCGAATTTGCCGGGACCGCGCTTACAAATATCGTATATGAATTTCACGGTAAGACCGCACATGCGGCAGATAATGCCCACATGGGACGGAGTGCCCTTGACGCGGCAGAGCTTATGAACGTGGGCTGCAATTACTTGAGAGAGCATGTGACAAAGGATGTCACGTTCCATTATTCTTATTTGTCTGCGGGGACTGCGCCCAATATTGTGCCAGAATATGCGGCGGTCAATTATTTCGTCCGTGCAAACAGCAGAGAGACCTGTGACGAAGTGGTTGCCCGGGTGACAAAGATTGCCAAAGGCGCCGCAATGATGACGGAGACATCCATGAAGATTGCTTCCCAGATCGGCTGTTATGAATATCTGGTCAATCACCGCCTGAACCGTGCGGCGTATGAAGCATGGAAAAAAATCCCCCCCATTGAATACAGCGACGAAGACAAAGCTTATGCCTCTGCATTATATATCAATATCCACGGCAGAGAGGCCGAAAACGCGGAGGCGCTTTTACAGACCGGGCTTGTGCCCCCCAAAGGGGTGACAGACACCACGGACTGCGGCTCCACCGATGTGGCGGACGTCACACAGATCTGCCCTACCATCAACACCTTCGGTTTCGGGATCGCCGGACGTATTCCCGGACATCATTGGGGGGTAACCGCCTGCGCCGGAAGTGAAATCGGAAAAAAAGGAATGATGTTTGCTGCAAAAGGCCTTGCCCAGCTTTGTTTTGATGCCCTGACAGACCCTTCTGTGATCGAAGAAAGCCAAAAGGAATTCACAGAGAGCACAAAAGGGATGGCGCCTTATAAAAGCAGAGTATAAAACATTTGGAAAGGAGGAAAATTAAAAAGAAATTTGGGCGCGGAAAGGAACCTTTTGCACAGTTTTTATTAAGAAAGGACAGGTGAAGCAGTATGGATTATTTAGCGATAGCAAACAGCCCCATCATGTGGATTGCATGTGCGATTCCAGTGGCGCTCGTGGTACTACAGTCGATTGTTTTTATGAAAAAAGCATGGAAAACAGGACTTGAGATCGGCATGTCCCGTGAAGATATGAAAGCGGCGTTGAAAACAGGGCTGATCACATCTGTCGGTCCCTCCATGGTCATTCTGGTGGGCATGGTGGCGCTCATTGCCGTGGTGGGCGGAGCTGTCGCCTGGATGCGGCTTTCCTTTGTCGGTTCTGTTATGTTTGAATCCATGGCTGCCAGCTATGGTACACAGTCCATGGGAATCGCACTGGGAGATTCTGCGGCCATGAATGTGGATGCTCTGGCATGTGCCATCTGGGCCATGGTAGCCGGCGCCAGCGGATGGGTTATCGTCAGCGCCATCCTTCCGAAATTTGCCAACAAACTGGAGAAAAATGTATCCAAGGGAAATGACACGATTGTGAAACTGATTGCCGGGGTTGCTATATTCGGCGCCTTTGGCGGCTTCATGCCTTCTTATATTATTGGGCTTGACAGGCGGACCCTGGCACTGGTGTTGGGCGCGGTGATTATGTTTGTCTGTATGTATCTCAACGAGAAAAAAGGTGTGAAATTCCTGCGTGAATGGGGACTGGCCATCGCATTGTTCGGCGGCATGATCCTTACGGCGCTGATATAGAGGAGGCGGCTTATGGGACAGAACACAGAGAAAAGCTTAGTTGTTTATGAAAAAAGTTTTATTCCGTACATCATGAAATGGGGGATGTGGACAAACCTGCTGGGCGCCCTGTTAGGGTTCCTTCCTCTGGTCGCGCTCATGATTTTCTACGGCGCTGCCCCGGAATGGGCCGCCATGCTGGCTGGTTTTCTGACCGTGGCCTCCAGCGAAGGCGTCATGTGGTTCATGGAGCCTGTCTCCTTCTTCCCAGTACTTGGAATCCCTGCTTTTTATATGAGCTTCCTTTCCGGCAATGTCTCCAATCTGAGAATTCCTGCGGCCACTTCTGCACAGAAAGCAGTTTCAGCAGAAGCCGGCACCCCGGAAGCGGATATCGCCGCCACTCTGGGAATCGGCGCGTCTGTTATTTTTAATATTCTCGTGTTGCTGGTCGGCGCCGTTTTCGGAACTACGCTTATCAGCGGACTTCCGGCCTCTGTCAACCAGAGCCTGGACTATCTGCTGCCTGCACTTTTCGGGGCGCTGTGGATTATGCTGGCCAAGAGCAGGCTCCTCATGGGTATTATCGGCCTCGGCCTTGGTACTGGTCTCAATCTTCTGTGCAACAACGGAATTCTTCCGTTCTATCTCGTGACGATCCTGTCCGTATTTGGAACCATTGCAATTGCGATTGCCTTAAAAAAGGCTGGCGTAAAGGTTTTGGGAAAGGAAGAATAAGGAGAATACGATGAAACTTTCAGAGAATATAAGGAAATGCGGCCTCTCCCCCATGCGGAAGTTCCACCCTTACGCCGTGAAGGCGAAGGAGGCCGGAAAGAAAATCTACCACCTGAATATCGGACAGCCGGACATCA
>JAAWBT010000061.1 GCA_022792835.1 Lachnospiraceae bacterium
GCGGCAAGATGGCCACCTGCCTGTCCCAGCTCTACCATGAGCACAAGCGGGGGATCCAGGCGGGCTATGCCAAGTTTGAGACCTTTCCCATCTGGAACCTGCCTTTAAAGCATCCGGTCAATCTGGCTTATGAGGCAGCCACGGCTGACCTGGACGATGTCAATATGATTGACCCCTTCCATCTGGAGGCTTATGGAGAGACTACGGTGAATTATAACCGGGATGTAGAAATCTTTCCGGTGCTCTCCGCCGTGCTGGAGAAGATTATGGAGACTTGTCCCTACAAATCGCCGACGGACATGGGCGTCAATATGGCGGGCAAATGCATTTTTGATGATGAAGCGGTGAAAGAGGCTTCCCGCCAGGAGATCATCCGCCGGTATTATACGGCTCTTTGCGGCAGGAGAAAGGGCCTTACCCCAGACTATGTGGTCTATAAGCTGGAGCTTCTCATGAAGCAGGCGGGAGTTGGCACAGAGGACAGAGCAGTGGTACAGCCTGCCCTGTCAAAAGAAGAGGCGACGGGAGAGCCTGCGGCGGCCATGGAGCTTCCAGACGGGACCATCCTCACCGGACGGACCTCGGAGCTGATGGGCCCCTCCTCAGCCCTTCTTTTAAATGCCCTCAAAACTCTGGGCGGCATCGAGGACAGCGTCCATCTGATCTCCCCGGTGATCATTGAGCCGATCCAGAAGCTGAAGGTTGGTTCACTGGGCAATAAAAATCCCAGGCTCCACACGGACGAGGTGCTGATCGCCCTTTCCATATGTGCGGCGACGGATCCGGAGGCCAAAAAAGCCATGGATCAGCTTCCAAAGCTGCAGGGCTGCGAGGCTCACTCCACGGTGATTCTCTCCCATGTGGATGAGCAGATGTTTAGGCGCCTTGGCGTCAACATCACATATGAACCCAAATATCAGAGCTCCAGACTGTACCATGTATGATGGTGCAGTCCGGAGCTCTGCCCATTATACAGGATGAGAAGATGTCACGGCCCATATTCCAGTGCCGCACCGATGAATCCCTGAAACAGCGGATGAGGCTTGTTGGGCCGGGATTTAAACTCCGGGTGGGCCTGGGTTGCCAGGAACCAGGGGTGGGAGGGAAGCTCGATCATCTCCACAATCCGCCCGTCAGGGGAGAGCCCGGAGAGGAGAAGGCCGTTTTCCGCCATGGCCTTTCTGAAATCATTGTTGACCTCATAGCGGTGGCGGTGACGTTCCCTGATTTTGTCTGTTCCATAGAGGGCATAGGCTTTGGATGCCTTGTCAAGCACACAGGGGTAGGAACCGAGCCGGAGGGTTCCGCCGATGTCCTCGATGCCGTCCTGGTCTGGCATGAGATGGACGACCGGGTGGGCTGTCAGGGGCTCCAGCTCGATGCTGTGGGCATCCGCATAGCCCACCACATTGCGGGCAAATTCCACAATGGCCAGCTGCATGCCCAGGCATAGTCCTAAGAACGGGACACCCTGCTCTCTGGCGTATTGAATGGCACAGATTTTCCCTTCAATGCCCCGGCTTCCGAATCCTCCCGGGATCAGGATGCCGGACACATCTCCCAAAATTTCGGCCGCATTCCCATCATTTACCGTCTCAGAATCGACCCACTTGACAGTGACTTCGGCACGGTGGGCGACCCCGCCGTGGCGCAACGCCTCCACCACGCTGATGTAGGCGTCATGAAGTTGAATGTATTTGCCCACAAGCGCGACGCACACTCTCTGTTTTGGATGTTTCCAGGCGTCGATCATGGAAGTCCAGTCCCTTAAGTCCGGTTCTGGACAGTGTAAATTCAGACAGTTACAGGCAACCTCTGCCAAATGTTCTTTTTCCATGGCAAGAGGAGCCTCATATAAAATGTCTACGTCAAGATTTTGGAGTACATGGCTTGCAGGAACATTACAGAAAAGGGCAATCTTAGCGCGGATTTGACTGTCCAGAGGATATTCGGAGCGGCATACGATGATGTCCGGCTGGATACCGATCCCCTGAAGCTCTTTGACGCTGGCCTGGGTGGGCTTGGTTTTTAATTCGCCGGAGGCTTTGAGATAGGGAATGAGAGTGACGTGGATTAGGATGGCATTTTCAGGGCCTACATCGTGCTGGAACTGACGGATAGCCTCCAAAAAGGGCTGGCTTTCGATGTCGCCTACTGTGCCGCCGACCTCAATGATGGCGATTTCCGTTTCTTTGGTCGAGTAGTTGCGGTGAAACCGGTTCTTGATCTCATTGGTGATGTGGGGAATGACCTGGACCGTACCGCCGCCAAAATCTCCCCGGCGTTCTTTGTGGAGGACGGACCAGTAAATTTTTCCTGTGGTGACATTGGAGTTTTTTGTCAGGCTTTCGTCGATGAACCGCTCGTAATGTCCCAGATCCAGGTCAGTTTCAGCGCCGTCGTCGGTGACGAAAACTTCACCATGCTGAATTGGGTTCATGGTGCCGGGATCAATGTTGATGTAAGGATCAAATTTCTGCATGGTGACATGGTAGCCTCTGGCTTTTAACAGGCGTCCGAGGGAAGCGGCTGTGATGCCTTTTCCCAGGCCGGACACGACGCCGCCAGTGACAAATACGTATTTTACAGGCATGTTTGTCCTCCTTATGATGAAAATTTGTTTTTTGAAATTAAAGTTTGGATAAATTCAAAGTATAGTATACAACCATAAAAAAAAGATTGCCA
Organism: Lachnospiraceae bacterium; assembly: GCA_022792835.1. Classification (GTDB taxonomy): domain Bacteria; phylum Bacillota; class Clostridia; order Lachnospirales; family Lachnospiraceae; genus Lientehia. The sequence goes on from JAAWBT010000061.1 coordinate 2,686, forward strand.
GAGTTTTTTGGAGGAAAATTTATAAATCCTTTATATTTGTGAAAAATAATTCATGGAGGACATATTGATTTCTTTCTGAAATGCTTTATAATAGTAAAGACAGCGGCGTAGAATTTGACCCATTTTTAAATTTTACGCCGGATACATGATTTCAAAAGGAGAAAAATTTTATGGACAATCCGAATCAGAACCGGAACCAGAAGGGGAACGGCAATGGGAACGGAAGAAAGCCCGGCAGAAACAACCAGATGATTTTGCTTTTGGTGGTGGCGGCAGTCGTCACCCTTCTTTGCGTTTCCATGATGAGCAGCTTCCTTTCGGACGGAACCAGGACTGAAGTGCCATACAGTGAATTTGTACAGATGGTCAAAGACGGAAAAGTAGAATCTGTGGTGATCAAGCAGGATGAGATCACCTTTACTCCGGCTTCCGGCGTTGTCATAGAGGATGACAATGACTCGCCCTTTTACTACCTTCAGACGGAATCCTTTTATACGGTTCCGGTGGAGGATCAGGATTTGACCGGACTTTTGCTGGAACATCACGTAGAAGTGAAAGGAAAAAAGCCGAGTACCAATTCCACCCTGCTGGATTTTCTGCTGATCTATATTCTGCCGGTGGTGTTGGTGTGGGTGTTTATCATGTTCATCATGCAGCGGTCCGGAGGAGGCGGTATGATGGGGGTTGGCAAAAGCAATGCAAAAAAATACGATGTCCAGAAAGAGACTGGCGTCTCCTTTAAAGATGTGGCAGGGGAGGATGAGGCCAAGGAATCCCTCCAGGAGATTGTGGATTTCCTTCACAATCCAGGCAGGTATTCCACCATCGGCGCGAAACTTCCCAAAGGAGCGCTTCTGGTAGGACCTCCCGGTACGGGAAAAACTCTTTTAGCCAAGGCGGTGGCCGGAGAGGCCAAGGTTCCCTTTTTTTCGCTGTCTGGATCTGATTTTGTGGAGATGTTTGTGGGGGTGGGTGCGTCCCGTGTCCGTGATCTGTTTAAAAAGGCTCAGGAAAGTGCACCCTGTATTGTATTTATTGATGAGATCGATGCCATTGGAAAGAGCCGCGACTCCCGCTACGGCGGCGGCAACGACGAGCGGGAGCAGACCCTAAACCAGCTTCTTTCTGAGATGGACGGTTTTGATTCCAATAAAGGCGTATTCATCCTGGCGGCCACCAACCGACCGGAGATCCTGGATAAAGCACTGCTCCGTCCGGGACGTCTGGACCGGCGGATTGTTGTAGATAAACCGGACTTAAAAGGACGGGTCAATATTCTGAAGGTTCATTCCAAAGATGTACTGATGGATGATTCGGTGGATCTGGAAGCCATTGCTCTGGCCACATCAGGGGCGGTGGGCTCTGATCTGGCGAATATGATCAATGAGGCGGCTATCAATGCGGTGAAGCACAAGCGCAAAGTAGTGAGCCAGTCGGATCTTTTTGAGGCGGTAGAGGTGGTCCTGGTGGGCAAAGAGAAGAAAGACAGGATCATGAGCGAGAAAGAGCGGCGGATCGTGTCCTACCATGAGGTGGGCCATGCGCTGGTCAGTGCCCTTCAGAAAGATTCAGAGCCGGTTCAGAAGATCACCATCGTGCCCCGTACCATGGGCGCCCTTGGCTATGTGATGAATGTGCCGGAGGAAGAAAAGTACCTCAACACGGAGGCAGAGCTTAAGGCAATTCTTACCCAATGCCTGGGCGGACGGGCGGCTGAGGAGCTGGTATTTGACACTGTGACCACAGGAGCTTCCAATGACATAGAGCGGGCCACCTCCATGGCCAGGGCCATGGTGACCCAGTATGGCATGTCGGAGAAATTCGGCCTGATGGGATTAGAATCGGTGGAGAGCAAATATCTGGATGGCCGGGCGGTCTTAAACTGTTCTGACGTGACAGCGGCTGAGATTGACAATGAAGTGAAGCAGATGCTGGACGAGGCCCACAAGGAGGCACTCCATCTGCTTTCTGAGAACCGGGAGGCCCTGGATAAGATCGCTGCCTTCCTGATCAAACAGGAGACCATCACAGGAGCCGAGTTCATGAAGATTTTCCGGGAGATCAAAGGGATTCCTGAGCCGGAATCAGATTCGGAAGAGGAAAAGAAAGAAGCTTCTGCTTTCGAGGAAGAAGTACCGCAGGCTCCTTCTCCCGAGAAGACCGAATAAACGGGCTTTCGTCCCTCGTACATGCCAGGTTGTTTTCTGCCTGAATGAAGTCGCAACCGAGCGCTCCGCCTTACCTTTTTGCAGACGATAGGAAGGTTTTGCAGGTTTCACGAGTATAGCTCAGGCAATTTTGCCCGACCCGCTTTGGTGGAGGCAAAATTGTCTGTAGCAGGCGGCGCAGTGAAACCTGCAGAAACCGACGTGTCTGAGGAGAGGTAAGGCGGAGCGCTTCTCACTGACCAGTTTTTCAGGCAGAAAACAGCCGTAATCGTAACAGGAAAGGAGGCACCATCCACTTGTTTGATATCGAAGAAGAACTGAAAAAACTTCCCGGCAAGCCAGGCGTCTATCTGATGCACGACGAAAAGGACGAGATCATTTATGTGGGAAAGGCTATAAGCTTAAAGAACCGGGTCCGCCAGTATTTCCAGAGCAGCAGAGGAAAAACGGCAAAAATCAATAAGATGGTATCAAGGATTGCCCGTTTTGAATATATTGTAACAGATTCAGAGATGGAAGCTCTGGTGCTGGAGTGTAACCTGATCAAAGAGCACAGGCCCCGGTATAATACCATGCTGAAGGACGATAAGAGCTATCCATATATCAGGGTGACCGTGGAGGAGGCTTTCCCCAGGGTGTTTCTTTCCAGAGAAATGAGGCGGGACAAATCCCGTTATTTCGGGCCTTATACCAGTGCGGGAGCGGTGAAGGACAGCATAGGCCTGATCCATAAGCTTTATAAGCTCCGCACCTGCCGCAGAAAGCTCCCGGAGGATATCGGGAAGGAGCGGCCCTGTCTGAACTATCATATTAAGCAGTGCAGCGCCCCCTGCCAGGGCTATATAAGCGAAGCAGCATACCGGGAATCCATTGACCAGGTGCTGGATTTTTTAGGGGGACATTATGATACGATTCTGAAAAAACTGGAGCGGGAGATGAAGGAGGCGGCAGAGGCTCTGGATTTTGAAACGGCGGCGGCTGTGCGGGAGCTTTTGTTCAGTGTACAGAAGATCTCCCAGACCCAGAAAATTACTGACAGCGGACAGGAAGACAGGGATATCGTCGCCTATGCGGTGGATGGCTCGGACGCAGTGGTTCAGATCTTTTTTATGCGGGAAGGGAAGCTGATTGGCCGGGACAATTTTCATCTGGTGATCGGAGAGGGGGACGGCCCTGCAAGACTGATGACAAATTTTGTCAAACAGTTTTATGCAGGGACGCCTTTTATTCCAAAGTCGCTGCTGCTCCAGCATGAGGTGGAAGAGAGTGAGCGGGAACTTCTTGAGCAGTGGCTCACTGAAAAGCGGGGCCAGAAGGTGGTGATCCATGTGCCAAAGAAAGGTGAGAAAGCCAGGCTCATGGAGATGGCGGAAAAAAATGCCAGCATAATATTAAAGCAGGACAGGGAAAAAATAAAGAGAGAGGAACAAAGGACAACCGGTGCAGTGAAGGAACTGGAAAAAGTCCTTGGACTTTCCGGGCTTTCCCGGATGGAAGCCTTTGACATCTCCAATATCAGCGGTTTTCAGTCGGTGGGTTCCATGGTGGTCTATGAAAACGGACGTCCCAAGCGGACAGATTACCGGAAATTCCGGATTCAGACTGTGGACGGGCCCAACGATTATGCGTCCATGGAAGAGGTGCTTACCAGACGGTTTCTCCACGGAAAAGAAGAAAAAGAAGGGATCCGGCAGACCGGCGGGTTTGACCGGTTTCCTGATATTTTGATGATGGACGGTGGAAAAGGACAGGTTTCCATAGCCAAACAGGTTCTTAAAAAGCTGGGACTTGCCATTCCGGTCTGCGGCATGGTGAAAGACGATGCTCACAGGACCAGGGCCCTTTATTTTGAAGGACAGGAGCTGCCTTTAGACCGGAGAGGAGAAGGATTTAAGCTTTTGACCAGAATCCAGGATGAGGCCCACCGGTTTGCCATTGAGTATCACAGAAGCCTCAGGGGAAAGAATCAGGTTCATTCCGTGCTGGAGGATATAAAAGGCATTGGGCCGGCCAGAAGAAAGGCCCTCATGCGGACCTTTGGCACCATCGAAAAACTCCGGGCAGCCACTATAGAAGAACTTACAGCAATTCCTCAGATGAACGAACAGGCCGCTGAGTCCGTCTACCACTTTTTCCATAAAGAAGATTCCTGACTTTAACTTGCGCTTCCCCCTGTCCTGTGATAGTATACAAAGGAGAAAATGAAAGTCTATTTGGAGAGGGAGGAGCAGTATGAATGGTACGCCAGTGGTAAAACTGAAAAAATTTATTGATACCATGGGGCTGGAAAACCTGACGCCGGAAATTGATCTTTCACAGATTAAAATTATCCATCCGGATATCAACCGGCCTGCACTGCAGCTGGCAGGCTTTTTCGATCACTTCAGCCATGAACGGGTTCAGATCATTGGAAATGTGGAGCACGCATATACCTGCAGTATGTGTCAGGATGCAAAACTGAACACATACAGCCAGATTTTCCAGCATAAAATTCCTTGTCTGGTCTATGCAAGAAATTTAGAGCCGGACGGGGATATCAGGAAGCTGGCAGTCCAGTACGGCATCCCTCTTCTTTCTACCACGAAGACAACGTCAGATCTGATGGCAGAGACCATCCGCTGGCTGAAGGTGCAGCTGGCTCCCTGTATCAGTATCCACGGAGTACTGGTGGACGTGTTTGGAGAAGGTGTTTTGATCATGGGTGAGAGCGGAATCGGCAAAAGCGAGGCGGCTTTGGAGCTGATCAAAAGAGGACACCGGCTGGTCACAGATGATGTGGTAGAGATCAGTAAAGTCAGCGACGTGACGCTGGTGGGAACGGCGCCGGACATCACAAGACATATGATCGAACTTCGGGGGATCGGCATTCTTGACGTGAAGGCCCTTTTTGGCGCCGAGAGTGTCAAGAATACCCAGAGCATTGATCTGGTCATCAATCTGGAGGACTGGGACAGGGACAAGGAGTACGACAGACTGGGGATGGATGAACAGTATGCAGAATTTCTGGGAATTAAGGTCGTGTGCCACAACATTCCCATCCGTCCGGGGCGCAACCTGGCCGTTATCGTGGAATCCGCCGCAGTGAATTACCGTCAGAAAAAGATGGGCTATAACGCAGCCCAGGAACTTTACAACCGTGTACAGAGAAATCTGATGCGGGGTCAGATGGAAGAAGATGAGTAAAAAGAATTGAAGGCGGGGAAGAGATGGATCTATTTTGTGACAGGCTGAAGAAATTGTCGGATAAGGTCTGTTTAGGGGAACCCATGAGGAAGCACACGACTTTCCGGGTGGGGGGACCCGCAGATTATTTTGTGACGCCTAAGACGGCCGGGGAACTGGCAGCTGTTATCCGTCTGTGCAGGGAACAGGAGAAACCTTATTTTATCCTGGGAAACGGCAGCAATCTTTTGGTAAGCGACCAGGGTTACCGCGGCGTGGTGATTCATGTGGGCCGGGCCTTTGAGGAAATCAGAATCCGGGATAACCGGGTCATGGCAGGGGCAGGGGCTTCTCTGGCAAAAGTGGCTTTGGGGGCAAAAGATGCGGGACTTGCCGGCCTGGAGTTTGCCTCCGGGATACCAGGAACCATCGGCGGGGCTCTGGTCATGAACGCCGGAGCCTATGGCGGGGAGATGGCGCAGGTGGTCTGTGGAGCTTTGGTCCTGACCAGAGAGGGGGAAGAAAAGCATCTGGACAGTTCTGAACTTCAGATGGGTTACCGGAAGAGCTGTATTCTCCCTAAGGAATACGTTGTGACAGAGGTGGAGCTTTGTTTATCTTTTGGAGACAGAGATGAAATCTGTTCTAAAATGGAAGAGCTGGCTGCCAGGAGAAAGGAAAAACAGCCTCTGGAATATCCCAGCGCCGGCAGTACCTTTAAACGGCCAGAAGGATATTTTGCAGGAAAGCTGATTATGGACGCCGGGCTCCGGGGTTTTTCTGTGGGCGGCGCCTGTGTGTCGGAAAAACATTGCGGCTTTGTGGTCAATAAGGGCGGAGCTTCGTCGGCAGATATTTTGGAGTTATGCAGGAGAGTCAGAGCGCAGGTCCGAGAGAAATTCGGAGTTTCTCTGGAGCTTGAAATCCGGCTTCTGGGAGAGTTTGAGTCTCCCTTTGAAGGGTGAAACAGGAAAATGAAAGTGTCTGTGGTTGACAATCCCGGCTTATGATGATATAACAGGAAGAGGTTTTGAGGTGGGCTCATGTCTTTTTCGTCAGAGGTGAAAGCAGAACTTTCCCGTCAGGTGAGCAGTGCAAGACACTGCCAGATCGCGGAGGCAGCTGCCATATTCCGTATGTGCGGTCAGGCTTCGGAGGATGGGAAGAAGCTGTTTCTTCGGATTGAGAATCCAAAGGTGGCAAAGAAGTTTGGCGTGCTTTTAAAACATGCCTTTGAGATTGACCTTCGGGCATCCGGGAAAATGGGGTCTTCTGTGTGTGTGATAGAGGGCAGGGAGGCGCTGGGCTTTTTACAGACCGTGAAGCTTCTTGGGGCGGACGGGCATTTCGAGGAGCGGCCGGATTTCATAAGTGGCATGATCGTGCAGAATTCTTGCTGCAAGCGGGCATTTATCCGGGGGGCATTTTTATCCGGAGGCTCCATAAGCAATCCGCAGAAGTCCTACCATTTGGAGATTGTCTGTGACGGCGCCGGAAAGGCAGAACAGCTGCGCGGACTGATAGGCGCTCTTGGCATTGAGGCTAAGGTGGTGCTGCGTAAACGTTACCATGTGCTTTATATCAAAGAGGGGAACCAGATTGTGGATATGCTGGGAGTCATGGGGGCCAATCTGGCGCTCATGGAACTGGAAAATGTCCGCATTCTGAGGGAAATGAGAGGAAGTGTCAACAGGAAGGTAAACTGTGAGACCGCCAACATCAATAAAACGGTATCCGCTGCCGTAGAGCAGATGAATGATATATTATATATCCGCGACAAAATTGGGTTTGATAGGCTTCCGGAGGGCCTGGAGGAAATCGCCGTTGCCAGGCTGGAGCAGCCGGAAGCGACGTTAAAAGAGCTGGGTGACTCCCTTACTCCGCCAGTAGGAAAGTCCGGTGTCAACCACCGTCTGCGGAAACTGAAAGAAATGGCAAGAGCGTTAAGGGATAACGACGAGGAGGAGAGTCTATGATCACAAAAAAAATAGCCGTTGGGATTCCGGCAGGGCTGGAGGCCCGTCCGGTGGCAATGCTTGTGCAGGTGGCCAGCCAGTATGAAAGCAGCATTTATATCGAGGACGGAGCCAGGAAGGTCAATGCAAAAAGTATTATGGGAATGATGGCTTTAGGCCTGGGAGCCGGGATAAGCGTGCAGGTTACGGTGAACGGTGAGGATGAGGAGAAAGCCGCGGCTGCCATTGAAAAGTATCTGAAAAGCGAATCATAAAATGAGAGGAGTACCCCGCAGGAGACTGCGGGGTATTTGCAGAAACGGAGGTATTTCATGGGATTTGCCCATCTGCATGTACATACGGAATATAGTCTTCTGGACGGTTCCAGCAAAATAAAGGAACTGGTGGGACAGGCAAAGAAGCTTGGAATGAAAAGCCTGGCCATCACAGACCATGGGGCGATGTATGGCGTCATAGATTTTTATAAAGCCGCAAAAGAAGCGGGGATCCGTCCCATCCTGGGCTGTGAGGTCTATGTGACAAGGGGGTCTCGTTTCGAAAAGGAGGGGAACCATTCTGAGGACCGGTACTATCACCTGGTGCTCTTAGCTGAAAATAATATCGGCTATTCCAACCTGATGAAAATCGTCTCCAAAGGTTTTATCGACGGGTTTTATTATAAACCGAGGGTGGATTATGAAGTGCTCCGGACCTATCACGAGGGGATCATTGCCCTCTCCGCCTGCCTGGCCGGGGAAATTCCCAAATATCTGATCCGGGGGATGTACGAGGAGGCCTGCCAGACGGCCAGAGGATATGAGGAAATCTTTGGGAGGGGAAATTTTTTCCTGGAGCTTCAGGACCATGGGATCCCGGAACAGCGCCTGGTGGACACCCAGCTTGTCCGGATGAGTAAAGAGCTTGAAATCCCCCTGGTGGCGACCAATGATATTCATTACACCTTTGCAGAGGATGTGGAGCCCCATGATATCCTTCTGTGTATCCAGACCAATAAAAAGGTTGGTGACGAGAACCGGATGCGCTATGAGGGAGGCCAGTATTACTGCAAATCCGAGGAGGAGATGCGAAAGCTGTTCCCTTACGCCGAAGAGGCCATTGACAATACTGAGAAAATTGCAGACCGGTGTCAGGTGGAGATCGAGTTTGGGGTGACGAAACTTCCCCAGTTTGATGTGCCGGAGGGGAAGAATGCCTGGGAGTATTTAAACGAGCTCTGTCTGGCCGGATTGAACGAGCGGTATCCCTCCGACGACGGAACTTTGAAGGAGCGGCTGGACTACGAGTTAGATGTCATAAGAACCATGGGATATGTGGATTATTTCCTGATCGTGTGGGACTTTATCAAATATGCCAGGGATCATGAGATCATGGTGGGGCCGGGAAGAGGTTCTGCGGCAGGAAGCATTGTGGCCTATACCCTTGGCATCACCAATATCGACCCCATCCGCTATAACCTGCTTTTTGAGCGGTTTTTAAATCCGGAGAGGATATCCATGCCGGATATCGACGTGGATTTCTGCTTTGAGAGGCGTCAGGAGGTCATTGACTACGTAGGAGAAAAATACGGGAAGGACCGCGTGGTTCAGATTGTCACCTTTGGAACCATGGCGGCCAGAGGGGTGATCCGAGATGTGGGGCGGGCGCTTGATCTGCCCTATGCCCTATGTGATCAGATTGCAAAAATGGTGCCCAGGGAGCTTGGCATCACCCTGGACGATGCCCTGAAGACGCCGGATCTGGCGGCGGCTTACAGGACAGATGAGCAGGTGAAATATCTGATCGACATGTCGAAAAGGCTGGAAGGGCTTCCCAGACATGCTTCCATGCATGCGGCAGGTGTGGTCATCAGCCAGAAGCCGGTGGAGGAATACGTACCTCTTTCCAGGGCGGCCGACGGCTCTGTCACCACCCAGTTTACCATGACGACTCTGGAGGAGCTGGGGCTTTTAAAAATGGACTTTCTGGGCCTTAGAACCCTGACTGTGATCCAGAACGCAGTGGATCTCATTGAAAAGAGTAAAGGGATCTCCCTTGACATTGACCATATTGATTTTGACGATAAGGCGGTCTATGACTCCCTCTGTACCGGACGATGCGACGGGGTGTTCCAGCTGGAAAGTTCCGGGATGAAAAGCTTTATGAAAGAGCTTATGCCCCACAGCCTGGAAGATGTGATTGCCGGGATTTCCCTTTATCGTCCAGGCCCCATGGATTTTATTCCCCAGTATATCCGGGGCAAGAGCAGACCGGAGGAGATCACCTATCACTGCCCCCAGCTGGAGCCGATTTTAGAGCCCACCTATGGCTGTATTGTCTACCAGGAGCAGGTCATGCAGATTGTGCGGGACCTGGGCGGATACACCATGGGGAGAAGTGATTTGGTGCGCCGTGCCATGTCCAAGAAAAAAGCCTCCGTCATGGAGAAAGAGCGGCAGAATTTTGTCTACGGAAATGAGGCCGAGGGGGTGAAGGGCTGCATCTCCAATGGGATTCCGGAGGAGACGGCCCAGCAGATTTTTGACGAGATGACGGATTTTGCCAGATATGCGTTCAATAAGTCCCACGCGGCGGCCTATGCGGTGGTGGCCTATGAGACGGCCTATCTGAAATACCATTACCCGGTGGAATATATGGCGGCGCTCATGACTTCTGTCATCGACAATTCTGCCAAGGTTTCAGAGTATATCCTGGTGAGCCGTTCCATGGGAATCCCTCTTCTGCCCCCGGACATCAATGAAGGGATGGCAGATTTCTCTGTGTCTCAAGGCGGGATCCGCTACGGCCTTTCAGCTATCAAGAGCATAGGGAGAAATGTAATTGAAGAGATTGTGAAAAAACGGGAGGAGAGCGGCCCCTATACCAGCCTGAAAGATTTTATTTACCGGCTGACAAACAAAGAAGTCAACAAGCGGAGTCTGGAAAACTTCATCAAGTCCGGCGCCATGGACAATCTTCCCGGGACCAGAAAGCAGAAAATGTTGGCGTCCATGGAGCTTTTGGAGCAGAAGAACCGGGAGAAGAAGCTTGACATTGCCGGCCAGATGAGCCTGTTTGATTTTATGGGCGAGGAAGAGAAAAAGGCCCATGAGGTGCGGTTTCAGGATGTGGGAGAATATGAAAAGGAAGAGCTGCTGGCTTACGAAAAAGAGGTGCTGGGCATTTATGTGAGCGGACATCCACTGGAAAAGTATGAGGAAAAATGGCGGCAGAATATTACGGCGGTGACGTCGGATTTTAACGTGGATGACGAGAACGGCGAGGCGAATGTCACAGACGGGCGGAGTGTCACTGTGGGGGGAATGATTACAGCGAAGACAGTAAAGACTACAAAACAGAATCAGCTTATGGCGTTTCTTACGGTAGAGGATATGGTGGGAACTGTGGAGGTTCTGGTGTTTCCCAGAGACTATGAGGCCAACCGGGCTCTCCTTGTGGAAGACAATAAAATTTTTGTGACGGGACGGGTCTCCCTGGGAGATGAAGCCAAGGGAAAACTGATCTGTGAAAAAATCGTTCCCTTTGACGGACTTCCCAAGACTTTGTGGCTCCAGTTTGCGGACAAAGCTTCTTATTTTGCAGGGGAGGAGGAGCTTATGAAACTCATTGCCGACAGCGACGGCAATGACCAGGTGGGGATTTTCCTGCAAAAAGAGAGAGCAAAAAAATTCCTGGGGATTTCCTGCTCGGTGCGGGCCGATGAAGAACTTTTGGAGAAACTTGCCTTAAAATATGGGGCGGAGAATGTAAAAGTTGTAGAAAAGCCTATTGAAAACAGGGGAAGAATCCAATATAATTAAAAGTAATTTGTTTTACTAAGAATATGGATATACGGATACGTTAGAGGAGGGAATTATGGCTAAGACAGTAAATACCATTGGTGTACTGACCAGTGGCGGAGATGCGCCGGGGATGAATGCGGCAATCCGTGCTGTGGTCAGGACTGCCATCGCCAAAGGCATGAAAGTAAAAGGGATCCAGAGAGGCTATGCAGGTCTTTTGAATGAGGAAATCGTGGACATGAACGGCAGAAGTGTTTCGGAGATCATCCAGCGGGGCGGAACGATTCTCTACACGGCCCGGTGCGAAGAATTCCGCACAGAGGAAGGGCAGACTCTCGGCGCTGAGATCTGCAGAAAGCACAGGATCGACGGACTTGTGGTGATCGGCGGAGACGGTTCCTACCGGGGAGCCGGGAAGCTGGCCGAGCAGGGCATCAACACGGTGGGCCTGCCGGGAACCATTGATTTAGACATTGCCTGCACAGACTATACCATCGGTTTTGACACGGCAGTGAACACGGCCATGGAAGCCATTGACAAGATCCGCGATACTTCAACCTCCCATGAACGGTGCAGCATCATTGAGGTTATGGGGCGCAACGCCGGATATATTGCCCTCTGGTGCGGTATTGCCAACGGTGCAGAGGACATCCTTTTGCCGGAGCGTTATGACAACAATGAACAGACCATCATCAACCATATCATTGCCCACAGAAAACGGGGAAAGAAGCATCACATTGTGATCAATGCAGAGGGGATCGGTCATTCCACCAGCATGGCCAAGCGGATTGAGGCGGCTACCGGAATTGAGACCAGGGCTTCCATTCTCGGATATATGCAGCGGGGCGGTATGCCTACCTGTAAGGACAGAGTGTACGCTTCCATTATGGGGGCAAAGGCAGTAGAACTTCTGGCAGAGGGAAAGACCAACCGGGTGGTTGGCTGGAAAGGCGGCGAGTTTGTAGATTTTGATATGCAGGAAGCGCTGGCCATGCAGAAGGACATCAATGAAGATGAGTATGCGATCAGCAAGATGCTGGCACAATAACAGCTTTTAAGAATACCAAAGGTGACGGTTTATGGCAGAATGGATGGAAAAGGAACAGCAGAATATGGGAGAGGAGCTGCAAGGCGGTTCGCTGCGGCTTGATGATGGTGTTTTGCAGCCGGTGGAGGAGGTGCTTCCCGCCGGAAAGAGCGGCTGTAAGCGGATTGTGGCCGGCGGAGATACCATGCTGACCCATGCGACACCGGAAGAGCTTTTTGATATTCTGATTGATTCCATCAGAAAATATCATCCCTCGGACGATCTGAGCATGGTGAGGAGGGCTTATGAGATTGCCAATGCTGCCCACGAAGGACAGCTTCGCAAATCCGGGGAGCCTTATATCGTCCATCCTTTGAGCGTATCCATTATTCTGGCGCAGCTGGAGCTTGACAAGGAATCCATTATTGCCGGAATCCTCCACGACGTGGTAGAGGATACGGTGATGACGATGGAAGAAATGATCAAAGTGTTTGGCAGTGAGGTGGCCCTTTTGGTGGACGGCGTCACCAAGCTGACTCAGCTTTCCTGGTCTGCCGACAAGGTGGAGATCCAGGCGGAAAACCTTCGGAAAATGTTCTTAGCCATGGCTAAGGATATCCGGGTGATCTTAATCAAGCTGGCGGACCGTCTGCATAATATGCGGACTCTCAAATATATGAAGCCGGAGAAACAGAAGGAAAAAGCCAGGGAGACGATGGAGATTTATGCGCCTCTGGCTGACCGGCTTGGCATTTCAAAAATTAAGATTGAGTTAGACGATCTGTCTTTAAAATATCTGGAACCGGAGATTTACCGGGATCTGCAGGAGAAAATTTCCCTGCGCCGCGTTACCAGGGAGGAGTTTGTGCAGAACATTATGGACGAGGTGGGAGACCATATGAGTTCTGCGGGAATTGAAGCCAGTGTGGACGGGCGTGTCAAACATTTTTTCAGCATTTATAAGAAAATGGTGAACCAGAACAAGACGCTGGATCAGATATACGATATTTTCGCAGTGCGGATTCTTGTGGATACGGTTAAGGACTGTTATGCGGCTCTGGGTGTGATCCATGAGATGTATAAGCCGATCCCGGGACGGTTTAAGGACTATATCGCCATGCCAAAGGCCAATATGTACCAGTCCCTTCACACCAC
>JAAWBT010000062.1 GCA_022792835.1 Lachnospiraceae bacterium
GCAGCAGGTTGTTTGAATGTGCCTTTGCCGCTTTGCTGGCGGCTCTGCGCCGTTTTTCACCGTATAGATTCCAAATTTAATATTAAAACTGAATATCTTTCGGACCTGTCTCATAGGATAGGGTAATTGAAAATCAGGACAGGCTGAGGGAGGAAACAAGATGTGGAATAACAGCGGAATTGTAAAGGTGCCGTTTTTACAGTTAAAAGAGCATCCGTCTGAGGAAGCGACGACAGTGGATGAAGCGCTTTACGGCATGGAAGTGCTGGTCCGGGAAAAAACGGCAGGAAGCGGCTGGGTATCGGTGGAAACGGCCTATGGTTATCAGGGCTATGCGAAAGCAGAGGGACTGGAGCGCCGTGAGTGGAATATCCGAAAATGGCAGAAACTTCCTAAATATGTGGTGGTTTCACCGTCGGCAGATGCCTATGAGATACCTGGTTATCAGAACCCCTATCTGCTTACTCTGCCAAGGGGAAGTCTGGTTGGATCTGCGGTGGATGAGGGGCAGGCGGGATGGCAGCAGGCCAGGTTGATTGACGGAAGAGGAGTTTACATAAGGAAATCACAGCTGCGTCCTCTGTCAGAAACTCATTACTCTGTGAAAAAAGAGGAAGAAATCCTCAGGGAGAGCCTGGTGCGGACAGCGCTTTCTTATCTGCACACGCCTTACCGGTGGGGAGGAAAGACGCCCTGGGGCATCGACTGTTCCGGCCTGTGTTCCATGGTATATCTGCTCCACGGGATCTATATTTACCGGGATGCGAAAATTGTGGAGGGGTATCCGGTAAAAGAAATTCCCGTATGCGCCATAAAACCAGGAGACCTGCTCTATTTTCCCGGCCACATGGCGATGTACATTGGATACCTCCAGTATGTCCACGCCACAGGACGGATGGGACAGGACAGTGTAACTGTAAACAGCCTGAACCATATGGACTCCAATTATCGGAGAGACCTGGCGTCCACGGTGACAGCGGCGGGAAGCATTTTCGGGTGATCTTGATCCGCTTCTGATATTTTTCTAAACAAAGTATAAAATCCATTGACTTTTCACAGAATGCCATTATAATAATTTCTTGTGTTAATGATTTACTTGGTTAATCATTTTGGGGAGTGATGGGAATGAAAACAGATTCAGAGGGCGGCCGTTTTTTTGAACAGATCAACAGACTTCACAGGCTGGTCTGTATGGAGGACATGGTCCTCAGACTGAATCCGGGGGAAATGATGATGCTCATGCAGGTGGAGTGTTTTTTGGAAGAACATCCGGAAAGCCCCGGCGTCAAGCCCTCGGAACTGACCATGGACGGTTATATCAGCAAGCCGGCCGTATCTAAGATGATCGGAACTCTGGAGGAAAAAGGGTATCTTATGCGGACAGCCTCCAGGCAGGACCGGCGGGTGGTCTATGTGAATCTGACGGAGCTTGGAAGAAAAAATCTGGAGGCGGAACGGAACTATCGGGACGAGGCAGTGCGGCAGATTACAGAGCGCATGGGAGGTGAGGACATGGAACGGCTGTTGGAACTGACGGAAAAATTCATTCTCTGTGCAAAGGAGGCATTCCGGCGCCGTTGAAAATGGAGAAAAGGACGGAAAACGAGACAGATCAGAGAGACTTAAAGGAGAACGACAAGGATGATAAAGATTTTAAAATATCTCAGACAATCAGCGGGCTGGGCGCTTCTTGTGCTGGCGCTTCTGGGACTGCAGGCATGGTGTGATTTGTCCCTTCCCCAATATACTTCAGACATTGTGGATGTGGGGATCCAGCAGGGCGGGATCGCTCATGCCTCGCCAAAGGCCATCCGGCAGGAGGAGCTTGAGAGGCTGTTTCTGTTTTTGGAGGACGGGGAGCGGCAGATTGTGGAAGGCTCTTATTCCCTGCTTTCTGAAGAGAATTTTTCTGCAGAGGAATATGCCCGTTATGTGAAACAATACCCGGCGGCAGATGGGCCGCTTTTGGTGAGAAAGGAGCTTTCCGAGGAAGCCCTGGAAGAGCTTTCCTGGATTTTAAGCCGTGCGGAGGCCGGGATGGTCATGGTCAGGCAGATGGGACTGGATGTGCAGGCGCTCTCTCCAGAAATGGCGGAGGGGATTTTGACAGAACTGGACGCACAGACAGAGCTTCTGTCTGAATCCATGCTGAACCAGCTTGGGACTGCCTATGTGAAGGCAGAATATGAGGCCATCGGTGTGAATTTAAATAAGCTGCAGACAGATTATCTTTTTATCTCCGGGTTAAAAATGCTGGGGATCGCTCTTCTTGCCATGGCGGCCAGTGTGTGTGTCTGTCTGATCGCCTCCAGAGTGGCGGCTTTTGTGGGAATGCAGCTTCGGGGGCAGGTATTTAAAAAGGTAATCTCCTTTTCAGGCGGAGAGATGGACCGGTTTTCCACCTCCTCTTTGATCACCAGGAGCACCAACGATATCCAGCAGGTCCAGCTTGTGACAGTACTTCTCCTGCGGATGGTGCTCTATGCGCCCATCATCGGGATCGGCGGTCTGGTCAAAGTGCTCCGGTCTGGTGTTTCCATGGCCTGGATCATCGGTGTGGCCGTGCTGGCAGTCAGCAGTCTGGTGGTGGTTCTCATGGTGGTGGCCATGCCGAAATTTCAATTGATGCAAAAACTGGTGGACCGGGTCAACCTGGTGGCCAGGGAGATTTTGACAGGTCTCCCCGTGATCCGGGCATTCAGCCGGGAAAAGCACGAAGAAAAACGGTTTGATGCGGCAAACCGGGATCTGACGAAGACCATGCTGTTTACCAACCGGTGTATGTCCTTTATGATGCCGGCCATGATGTTTATCATGAACGGCATCACAGTGCTGATCATCTGGACTGGGGCCCACAGGATTGACGGAGGAAATCTTCAGGTGGGCGATATGATGGCTTTCATCACCTATACGATGCAGATTGTCATGGCATTCCTGATGATTACCATGGTATCCATTATGCTGCCAAGAGCCGCTGTGGCTGCAGGCCGTGTGGACGAGGTGCTGACGATGGAGGTCTCCATTGAAGAAAAAACGGCCCCGGTTTCTCTGCCGGCAGATGCCAAGGGGGTTGTGAAGTTTGACCATGTCTCTTTCCGGTATCCGGGGGCAGAAAACGACGTGCTCCACGATATCAGTTTTACGGCAAAGCCGGGAGAGACAACCGCCTTTATCGGCAGTACCGGAAGCGGAAAATCCACACTGGTAAATCTTCTTCCAAGGTTGTATGACGTGACAGAGGGGGCCATTACCGTGGACGGCGTGGATGTCCGGGAATTGTCTTTAAAGGAGTTGAGGGAACAGATCGGATTCGTGCCCCAAAAGGGAGTGCTTTTCTCTGGCACCATTGCCTCGAACTTGAGGTTTGGCAGACGGGAAGCAGATGAAACGGAGATCCGGGAGGCAGCGGCTGTTGCCCAGGCGGCAGATTTTGTGGAGGAGAAGCCGGAACAGTATGAAAGCCACATTGCCCAGGGAGGAGCCAATGTGTCCGGCGGCCAGAAACAGCGGCTTTCCATTGCGCGGGCCGTGGCGAAAAAGCCCAATATCTATGTGTTTGACGACAGCTTTTCTGCACTGGATTTTAAGACGGATGCAGCTTTGAGAAAGGCACTGAATGAATACGCGGCGAACAGCACCAAGCTGGTGGTAGCTCAGAGGGTCAGCACGATCCTCCATGCTCAACAGATCATAGTTTTGGACGAAGGAAGAATTGCAGGAAAGGGCACTCACGAGGAGCTTCTTGCAGACTGTGAGGTCTACCGGCAGATTGCGGGTTCTCAGCTATCCAAAGAGGAGCTTGTCGGGAATCCGGAAAAACAGAAGCCGGATAAGGGCTTTATAAATGCAGGAAAGGAGGAATTAGGACATGCGTAACGAGACAGAACAGACTCCGAATGAAGCAGAACAAAACCCGGCTCCCAGAATGAGAAGAGGGGGAATGGGGGGACATGGCGGCCCGGCAGGCGGGACAGGAGAAAAGGCCAAAAACTTCGGGAAGACCATGAAAAAGCTGACCGCCTATATGGGACGGTACAAATGGGGAATTCTGACGGTTCTGATCTTTGCCGTGGCCAGTACTGTGTTCCATGTGATCGGCCCGAAGATTCTCGGAAAGGCGACCACGGAGATCTTCACGGGCTTAACCGGCAAGCTTTCCGGCGGTCCCGGCATTGATTTTTCTGCCATCGGAAGGCTCCTTGTAATTCTTCTGGCGCTTTACGGCATAAGTGCGCTGTGCAGTTTTATTCAGGGGCTTACCATGACGACCATTTCTCAGAAGGTCAGTTTCCGTATGAGGAAAGAAATGTCGGAGAAGATCAACCGGCTGCCCATGAATTATTATGATACCAAAACCCATGGCGAGGTATTATCCAGAATCACCAACGACGTGGATACTCTGGGGCAGAGTCTGAATCAGAGCATTACCCAGATGATCACCTCGGTGACCACCATCATCGGCGTGTTTCTCATGATGCTCTCCATCAGTCCTTTGATGACCCTGATCGCCCTTTTAATTCTTCCTATTTCTATGGGCATGATTTCGTTCATTATCAAACGTTCTCAGAGATTTTTCAGACAGCAGCAGGAATACCTTGGGAAAGTCAACGGCCAGGTGGAGGAAAATTACGGCGGCCACACGGTCATCAAAGTATTCAATCGGGAAGAGGAGGTCCTGAGAGAGTTTGACGAGACCAATCAGATTCTCTATCAGTCTGCATGGAAGTCCCAGTTTTTTTCCGGTATGATGCAGCCGGTCATGCAGTTTGTGGGAAACCTGGGGTATGTGGCAGTGGCCATTGTGGGGGGATTCCTGACCATACGGGGGCGGATCCAGGTGGGGGATATCCAGTCGTTCATCCAGTATGTGCGGAATTTCACCCAGCCCATCACCCAGATGGCCCAGGTGTCCAATCTGCTCCAGTCCACAGCCGCGGCTGCGGAGCGGGTTTTTGAATTTCTGGAAGAGCCGGAAGAGGACCAGACAGTGGAAGAACCGGCTTCCCTCTCGGGAATTGAGGGAAAGGTATCTTTTGACCACGTAAAATTCGGCTATCGGCCGGATAAGATTATTATCAATGATTTCAGCGCTGAGATTTCTGCCGGAAAGAAGATTGCCATCGTCGGTCCCACCGGCGCGGGCAAGACCACGCTGGTGAAGCTTCTGATGCGGTTTTATGACGTGAATGGCGGAGCCATCCGCATTGACGGAAAGGACATCCGTTCCTTTAACCGGAGCGAACTGAGAGAACTGTTTGGCATGGTCCTTCAGGACACCTGGCTTTTTAAGGGCTCCATCATGGAAAATATCCGTTACGGGAAGCTTAGTGCCACTGACGAGGAGGTCGTTGCCGCGGCGAAGGCGGCCCATGCCCATCATTTTATCTCCACTCTGCCGGACGGCTATGATCTGGAGCTCAATGAGGAGGCAGGAAATGTGTCCCAGGGACAGAAACAGCTCCTCACCATTGCCAGGGCGATTCTGGCGGACAATAAGATCCTGATCCTGGACGAAGCCACCAGCTCTGTGGATACCAGGACTGAGGAACGGATTCAGAAAGCCATGGATAACCTGATGAAGGGCCGGACCAGTTTTGTCATCGCCCACCGGCTTTCCACCATCCGGGATGCGGATCTGATTTTAGTCATGAAGGATGGCGACATCATCGAACAGGGAACCCATGAAGAACTGCTGGAGAAACAGGGGTTCTATGCAGAACTCTATAACAGCCAGTTCGAGAGGACTGCTTGAAAATTGTGAAAAAATCCTGACTGTGCGGCCGCGCAGTCAGGATTTTTTTACGTTATCGAGGTTCAATTTTGGGGATGGAGTCGTCATAGTCCAGGATCACCACGTCCAGGGCTTCGGGCCCCCAGGTTCCATTGATGACACACATGGTGTACATGGTTCCGGCCTCCACGTCCGTCAAGATGGAAAGCAGCGGGTTTTCTTCCTCCTGACCGGGCGTCAGGTAGAAGCCGTATTCTCCGGGTTTAAAAGGCTTAAAATGGGTCACTTCCTTGAAAGTCACATCGGCGAAAACCAGTTTGTTTCCATAGAGAAAGAAATCCAGAGGGCCGCTCTGGTAGGCCAGATTGGCGGCGCGCAGGCAGCCGAAGCCGGCGGGGAACAGGGGGCACATGTAATCGAAGATCTGCTTTAAGTCCAGCCCATTATCCGTCTGAATGATGGCGATGGTATATTTAATAGGAAGAAAGAAGGGCAGGGTCTTTTGCAGATAGACTCGTCTTGTGCGGGTTCCGGCCAGGGTAATGGTCAAAAAGCCTGTCTTTTGTTCTGCATAGCCGGTGACTGTCCGGTAGGGAAGTTCCGATAAAAGCGCAGTATCGTCCACAGAAACCTGGAGAGCTTCCGTGTCGGCGGCCGCATGGAAAAAACGGATGTAACAGGAGGCTTCGTTCAAAGGAACCATCCTTTCAGAAAATGCTGTTGCTTTATCATATGCAGAAGCCTCCGGC
>JAAWBT010000063.1 GCA_022792835.1 Lachnospiraceae bacterium
CCTGGTGTTATTTCGTCCATAGTCCCCCATCTTGTCCACAAAATACGGTACAATCAGCACCAAATAACACGAAATAATGCGGTTTTCACCCTGTCCCCAAATTAGGAGACAAAATACTCCACTGCATTCTCAGGGAACATCTCCTTGAATTCTCCATATAGCTGCGTCACAAGCGTCTTGTTGTGGGCGATGACCAGCGTCGGCTTCTGTAATCCCTGAATGACATTTGCCATCGTAAATGTCTTGCCGGAACCTGTGTCCCCCAGTAATGTCCGGAACTGATTTCCCTCCTGGAACCCTTTCACCAGCGCGTCGACCGCCTGGGGCTGGTCGCCTGTGGGCTGGTATGGGGCATGTAGCTTGAACTCTGGCATATGAAAATCTCCACTTTGATAGTATTATCCAGTCATTTGGTTTTTCATTATAACACATAACCCCAAAAAAGTACAGGTCGAAATCGAACTTTTGTTCTGCATTTTTAACAATGTTAGAATTTGGTTGACCATACGCTCAATTCCAGGCATAATAAACAATATCCTGGAAAAGTTTGGAGGAAAGCGTTATGAATCAGTTAAAATATATGGTAATCGGGGCTGGAGGTACAGGCGGCGGAATCGGGGGGTTTCTGTCAAAAGCCGGAAAAGATGTGACGATGATCGCAAGAGGGACTCACTTACTGGCTATGTGCAAAGGTGGTCTTCATGTTGAATCCCTTCATGGAAGCTACATGGTCCCTGTCCGGGCCTGTGCCATGGAGGAATACGGCAGCCAGCCGTCTTATACACAAAGCCCTGACGTCATTTTTGTCTGTGTCAAGGGCTATTCTCTGGATGGTATCGTCCCCTTTATCCGGAGAATCTCCAAAAAGGGAACCATTGTGATTCCAATTTTAAATATTTACGGAACCGGAAAAAAACTCCAAAAAGAGCTCCCGGAGCTTACGGTGACTGACGGCTGCATTTACATTGCCTCTGAGATCAAAGAACCTGGTACTATCCTCATGTCCGGCGATATTTTCCGGGTTGTTTACGGTTTCCGGAAGGGAACGCCTCTGGAAATCCAAAACACTGCCCGTCCCCTGTTGGAAACTGTCAGACAGGATTTGGAGGAGGCCGACATCCTTCCTATATTTTCTGAAGAGGTCGAGCGGGATACCCTGAAGAAGTTTTCCTTTGTGTCCCCCATGGCCGCTGTCGGCGCTGCCTGTGACGTCCCCGCCCAGGCCATGCAGGAAGGCGGCCAGTTCCGTTCTCTGTTTGTCTCCCTTGTCCGGGAGATCAAGACGATTTCCGCCGCCATGGGAATCTGCCTGCCGGATGATATTGTAGAGATCAACCTGAAGATTATGGATGACCTGATTCCAACCGCCACCGCCTCCATGCAGCGGGACATCAAAAAGGGCGGCCAGTCTGAAGTGGACGGTCTTGTCTATGAAGTGGTTCGGTTGGGCGATGCATACCATGTCCCTGTACCGGAATATAAAAGACTTTCGGAAGTGTTAAAGACAAAACTGCTGTAAGCCAGAAGCGTTCCATTTCTTTTTGCATCGTCCTGTACATAAAAATACCCGCCCTGTCAGCCTTCTATCGCCGACAGGACGGGAACTTCACAGTCTGCGGCCGAAAAAGGCCACACACATCCTTCTATTATTTCACTGCCTTAATTCTTGTGATCGCGCGCCTGAGAGCCATCTCTGCCCTTGTGGCATCCAAATCTTCATTGTGGGCCTGAAGCCTTGCCTCCGCCCGCTCTTTGGCCTGCTTTGCACGTTCCACGTCGATTTCTCCCGGCCACTCGGCCGCTTCTGCCAGCACAGTGACACTATCCTTCAGGATCTCCACAAAACCTCCGTGAAGGGCCGCCTGCTTCTCCTCGCCGCCCTCCATATGGATGGTCAGGATTCCAGGCCGCAAAATACAGGTGGTGGGCACATGGCTTTTGTAAACGCCGATGGCTCCCTCCTTGGTATCCATCTCCACCATCTCCGCGCTGCCCTCATAGAACACCCGGTCAGGCGTGATGATCTGAAGCTCAAACGATTTTTCCGAAGCCATTCACACACCCCCTACTTTACGCGGGCCAGTACGTCATCAATGTTGCCTGCATTGAGGAAATAGCTCTCGGGAATGTCATCGTATTTGCCCTCGATGATTTCCTTGAAGCCCTGAATCGTCTCAGAAACAGGCACATAGCGTCCCTCCATGCCGGTAAACTGTCCGGCCACAAAGAAGGGCTGGGAAAGGAATCTCTGGACCTTTCTCGCTCTGGACACGATCAGTTTCTCCTCATCGGAAAGCTCATCCATACCCAGGATGGCGATGATATCCTGAAGCTCATTGTATTTCTGAAGGATCTCCTGCACGCCTCTGGCCACCTTATAATGCTCTTCACCAACAATTCTGGGATCCAGAATTCTGGAGGTGGACTCAAGCGGGTCTACGGCAGGGTAAATGCCCAGCTCCACGATGGAACGGGAAAGTACCGTCGTCGCATCCAGGTGGGCGAAGGTCGTAGCCGGGGCAGGGTCCGTCAGGTCGTCGGCAGGCACGTAGACAGCCTGAACCGATGTGATGGAACCGCTCTTAGTGGAAGTGATCCGCTCCTGAAGAGCGCCCATCTCTGTCTGAAGAGTCGGCTGATAACCAACTGCCGAGGGCATACGTCCAAGCAGAGCCGAAACCTCAGAACCTGCTTGGGTGAAACGGAAAATATTGTCGATAAACAAAAGCACATCCTTGCCGCCCTCGTCACGGAAATACTCCGCCATAGTGAGGCCCGTAAGGCCCACTCTCATTCTGGCTCCCGGCGGCTCGTTCATCTGTCCGAACACCATGGTCGTCTTATTGATAACGCCGGATTCCGTCATCTCATGGTAAAGGTCGTTCCCCTCACGGGTGCGCTCGCCCACGCCGGTAAATACGGAATATCCGCCGTGCTCTGTCGCGATGTTACGGATCAGCTCCTGGATCAGAACCGTCTTTCCTACTCCGGCGCCGCCGAAGAGCCCGATCTTTCCGCCCTTCTGATAAGGGCAGAGAAGGTCAACAACCTTGATTCCCGTTTCCAGAATCTCCGTATCCGTCGCCTGCTCCGAAAACTCGGGGGCCGGCCTGTGAATCGGAAGCTTTTTCTCCGTAACCGGAGCCTCTTTATTGTCAATGGGCTCGCCCAGGAC
>JAAWBT010000064.1 GCA_022792835.1 Lachnospiraceae bacterium
CCCTTCTCCGACCGTGTATGCTCTTGTCAACCGATGGTATCCACAACGCATGGGAGGAAAGAGGAATGTATCATTGTCATATGCATTTCTATTTGGTAGGACAGCCCTGCAGGGCATTTGAAATCATAGCGGAAATGTCCCCGATGAAATCGTTTACCCACGAGTTTTTTAAGAGTCAAAAGCCAGAGGGTTCACTGGCCGGGCAGGCTGATGTGATATTGGCGGATTTCGGGGCTCTTGGCACAGCAGACGGACTTCGAACACTGATTTCGGAAAAGGGCAGGGAGACAGAGCTGATCTTGCTTGCAGATGAGGAGCAGATGGCGGCTCTGACGGGATATCTGGCAGAGATTTCAGATATCTGGAAGATCCCCATGACGGATGAGGAGATCCGGTTTCGGTTTTTGCGGTGGCAGGAGGCGTGCAGAGAGAAAAAGGATGCCTGGCAGACCAATCATTATCTGGAGGCTACCATCAACAATGTGCCGAATCTGATATGGTATAAGGATAAAGCCGGCATCCATGAGAAGGTTAACGACAGCTTCTGCAAAACTGTAAACAAGAAAAAAGAGCAGGTAGAAGGGCGCGGCCATGCCTATATCTGGGATGTGGAGGAGGATGACCCGGCCTGCATTGAGTCCGAGCGGATTGTTATGACAAAGCAGGAGACCTGTGTGTCGGAGGAATGTGTTCAGACCGGCGGAGGGAGAAAGCTTCTGACTACTTATAAATCTCCGCTCTATGATCTGGACGGAAGCGTGATGGGCACGGTGGGGGTGGCCATTGACGTGACCCAGGAACGAGCTTACGAACAAGAAATCATACAAAAAAACCATACGCTGGAGACCATTTTTACGACTATGGATTGTGGCGTGATGTGCCATAGCACAGATGGTTCCCGCATTTTAAGTGTCAACCGGGCGGCTCTTACGATTCTGGGGTATGAATCCCAGGAGGAGCTGGCAGAAGACGGATTTGATATGGTAGCAAACTCCGTCTTGGAAGAGGATAAAGAGTATCTCCGAAAGGCGATCACACAGCTGCAGACAGAAGGCGACAGCGTCAGTGTGGAGTACCGTGTTCGGCATAAGAACGGAGATATTCTGCATGTCATGGGAAACGTTAAGCTTTTAAAGGAGAACGGGGAGCTTCTGTATCAGCGTTTTCTTTTGGACTGTACGGCTCAGAAGCTTCAGGAGAAGGAGCATGAGAGACAGCAGATGGAGCTGGTCCATGCATTGAGCCTTGATTATACGTTGGTCTGTTTCTTTGACCTGGATACGGGGATCGGAAAACGAATCCGCCATGAGGAGGGCGGCGATTCTGTTTTGGAAGACATTTTTGAGGGGGAGATCTCTCTGGAAGAGAGCATGGACCGTTACATAGAAGAATTTGTCCATGAGGAGGACCGGGAAGAGGTCCGCAGGTTAATCTGCCGGGAAAGTCTGAAGAAAGAGCTGGCGGAAGAAAGGCAATGTTATCAGAATTACCGCACCAGAAAAGACGAAAATGAGAGATACTTCCAGATCAAGGTGGTACGGACTGGAGAATGGGAAGAAAACCAGGGAATCGTTCTGGGATTCCGCAGCGTGGATGAGGAAATCCGCCACGAGATGGAGCAGAAGAGTCTGCTGGAGAATGCGCTTATGCAGGCAAACCGGGCCAACAAGGCGAAAAGCGCCTTCCTTTCCAATATGTCCCATGATATCCGTACGCCGATGAATGCGATCGTCGGTTTTACGGCGCTGGCCCTCACCCACATTGAGCGCCAGGAGCAGGTGAAAGAATATTTGAAGAAGATCATGACTTCCGGAAATCATCTGCTAAGCCTTATCAATGATGTGCTGGATATGAGCCGGATTGAGAGCGGCAAAATGCATCTGGAGGAAAAACCCTGCTGTCTGCCGGACATCCTCCACGGGCTTCGCAACATTGTCCAGGCAGACATCCATGCCAAGCAGCTGGAGTTTTACATTGATACCGTGGATGTATTCGACGAGGAGATCTACTGCGACAAACTTCGTCTGAATCAGGTACTTTTAAACCTGCTGGGCAATGCTATTAAATACACCGGCATGGGGGGCATTATTACCATGCGTATCATTGAGAAGCCGGGGGCTCCGGCCGGATATGCCAATTATGAGTTCCATATCCGGGACACTGGCATCGGCATGAGCGAGGAGTTTATTTCCCATATTTTTGAGCCTTTTGAGAGGGAGAATAATACTACGATCAGCGGGATCCAGGGGACTGGCCTTGGAATGGCGATCACGAAGAATATTGTGGACATGATGAACGGCACCATTGAGGTGAAGAGTAAGGAAGGTGCCGGGACGGAGTTTTCGGTCTCCTTTACCTTTCGCCTGGATTCGTCAGAGAAGGAACCAAGGGATCTCCCGGAGCTTAAAAATTGCCGGGCACTGGTGGTGGATGATGATTTCAATACCTGTGACAGTGTATCTTATATGCTGGGGCAGATCGGGATGCGGGCTGAATGGACGTTGTCAGGGAAGGAGGCACTTCTTCGCACCCGTCAGGCGCTGATGCGGGGAGACGAATACAAGGTTTATATTATTGACTGGTTCCTGCCGGATATGAACGGCATTGAGGTTACCAGGAGGATCCGAAAGGAAATGAAAGAGGATGTGCCTGTGATTGTCCTGACGGCCTATGACTGGTCAGATATTGAGGAAGAGGCAAAAGAAGCCGGTGTCACGGCCTTTTGCAGCAAACCGCTGTTTTTGTCGGAGCTTCGGAATTGCCTTTATTCCATTGTCAATGCGGATGAGGACGGAAGGGAAAAACTCCATGAGGAACTGGAGGACATTGAGGCAGGGAGGATCCTTTTGGCGGAGGATAATGAACTGAATCAGGAGATTGCCACAGAAATTTTGACCGATGCGGGCTTTTTGGTGGATGTGGCGGGAAATGGGCAGGTCGCCCTTGATATGCTGAAAACTTCTGAGCCGGGCTATTACCAGCTTGTGCTGATGGATGTGCAGATGCCGGTGATGAACGGCCATGAGGCGGCCAGACAGATTCGGAAACTGGGAGAGAAAACGCTTGCAAACGTACCAATCCTGGCGATGACGGCCAATGCATTCGAGGAAGATAAACAGGCAGCGTTAGAATGCGGAATGAATGGCCACATCGCAAAACCCATTGACGTGGAGAATCTGTTTGCAACCTTGAAAAAAGTGCTGGCCGAGAAGAGTGCATAAGACTGCCGCCGCTGATGGTACTTAGATTTCATATGGTCTATGGACAAAGGCGCCAGTGTCAGAGGATTCCATGAGCAGACGGTGTCTGCGATGGAAAGCAGCTGATACTGACGCCTTCGTGTATTATCGAGATGATGAATTACCACCGTCACTTGCAGCTTCCAATACGCTCCCCCGCCCTAACAATCGTCTCCATCCCATCAAGACTGTTAGCCAGAAGATCTTCGTCAAGAACCGCCGCGCCAGGCATAAGAAAGAGGATCACTGTGGAACCTCCGAATTCAAAAAAACCTTTCTCCATTCCGCGGGTTACCTTTCTGGCCTCTGCATGGTGATTTCGGATCTTTCCCACCATCAGAGCCCCCACTTCCATCATAAGGATGGTGCCAAAGCCGGAGGTCTTTAACAGACAGTACTGCCTGGAATTTTCTTTGTAAATGGGGTACACGCAGCCTGCGACCGGATTTACAGTATGGAGGACACCGGGAATGATCCGGTCCTTACTTTTCCTGCCGTCATCCGGATAAAAATAGTGATGGTAGTCATCGACTGTGAGGCGAAAGATCAGGGCCTGACCGCCGTAGTAGCGACTGGCCAGTTTTTTATTTCTCAGAAGACTTTCTGCCGTATAGGCCGTCTGTTTGACAGATAAAATTCCATTTTCGGAAATAGGGCAGACCGTAAGCTTTGCGTCACAGGGACTGACCAGATGGGAAGGGGCCGGATCAAAAGGGCGCAGCCCGTCCCTTATTTTACGGGTGAAAAAAGCGTTGTAGGAGTCATAGGAGGTGTTCTCATATAAGCTTAGGTCGATGCGGTTCCTTTTCACAAAGGGACTGACCAGGAACCGGGACAGAGAGCTGTCTAAAAAGGCTCCGCCGATTTTGGAGACGACAGGCTGGATCAAAATCCGGACTGCTGTCCGTCCTGCAAGAGTGCCATAGAGAGCCGCTAAAAACCGGTCCTGCCCGTCATTGCCGCGTATCTCATTCCCGTCTCTTGTCTTATAAATCATAAAAATAGTTCTCCCCACGTTCGTATTCTTTTATTCCTCAAAAATTTTGTCTATGATGGGACTGCTGTCCTCAGAAGGTCTTGGAACCCGGAAGGTACTGTAGATCACCAGGGCTAAGAGGGCAGCCGCCACGACAGCCACCAGTATGGCGAGCATATGGTTGTTTGGTTTCCGAAAGGGAAAATCAACCACAAAGAGGACTCCGACCACAAGGAGCACGAGGTGTAACAGAACCAGGAAAATGAAATCCGGCAGGAAAAACTGGGTCATAAAAATCAGAGGCAGAACCACGGACATGGATGTAATGGGAAGTCCGTGATAATAATGGTTTGCCCCGCCCTCTTCCTGCTGCCTCTTTCCCTCCAGCACATTGAAAAAGGCCAGGCGGATCACAGAACAGACACAGTAAACAGAAATGATGAGCAGGCCCAGGACACCACGGACACCCAGGAGATAGCAGATCAGCGCCGGAAAGGCCCCGAAACAGACCACATCACACAGAGAGTCGATCTGGATGCCAAAGGACTTTTCGTCTTCCGTGCGGTCCTTCTTGGTGCGGGCAATTTTGCCATCGAACATGTCACAGAGCCCGGAAAGAGCCAGACAGAAAATGGCGGTTTTGAAATGCCCGTGAATGGCCTGAGTCATTCCGAATACAGAAGAGACGAGGCTTATGTAAGTAAGAACCACTGTGTAGTTGTAAAATCCAATCATGTTGTGTTGCCTCCTGAGTTTAAGTCGTTAGAGCTTTCTTCTTTTGAAGCGTTTTTTCCAATGATAAAATTTGCCGCCACAGTCATGACTGCACTGATGGTAAGTTGAGAGTAATAGCTGATCCCGCGACTTACGATCATGGCAGGCAGGAGAAGAGAAGGACCGAATATGGGGGCGAAGATGGACAGGAACAGTTTTTCACTGATGCCCATACCGCCCGGAAGAGGAAGCATATCCACCGCCAGGGAAATCATACCCTGCAGACAGATGATGGTGACCAGATTCTCTTCAGAGAGGCCAAATGCCTTGTAAGTAAGCCAGGTAACGAAAAACAGCAGCAGTCTTTGCACTACGGTAATCAGAAAGGCCCGGATAACCACCGGCTTATGTTTCCAGTAAAATTCACCGGCTGCGTGATAATCATCCATAGAAGCTTCCAGCTTTTTCAGACGCTTTCCCTTTTTGCGGAGCAGATGAAGATGCTCCAGAAGCTTAAGGCCCTTTACCATGATCCATTTTGCCAGCTTTGGATGAAACACCAGAATCATCATAAAGATGACACAGAATACATTTAAGGCCAGCCCCAGGTACATCCAGAACATGACTGGTTCTAGATAATGCATAACCCGGCTAGGATGAAAAAGCAGAACGAGAATTCCTAAGACCACCAGGACCATCTTATAGGTGATGGTGACAATCATCAAAACCAGAGTGGACTCCGGGACAGGAATTTTATCCTTCTTCATGTAATAAATCTGGGCAGGCTGTCCTCCTGTGGCCGACGGTGTGATACAGCTGAAAAAGAAACCGATGAAAGAGTAGAGATAACATCTTGCTGCCCGGACCCGGTAGCCCAGGACCCGGAGCAGATAACAGATGATCACGGATTCACCCAGGATGAAGGTCACTACACATACCACTCCTGCCAGAAGAAAAAGAGGATCAGCAGTTTTGACATAGGAGAAAACCAGATTTAGATCCTCTTCCCGAAAGACTGCCCAGATGGTCAGGAAAAAGACCGAGAGCAGAAACACCAGATTTAAAAGATTCTTTTTTTTACTTCCCATAAGTCCTTCCTGTTTTTCTCCAGACTTTTTGGTTGATGGTTTCAAAAAATTTCATAACCGGCAGATACCAGTTATATTTCATGGACAGTGAATAACAAAGCTGTGCCAGTCCGATGCCCCCGAGGACATCCACCAGATAGTGTTGTTTGGTGAACTGAGTGGACAGGCAGATGAATATCGTAAAGATCAGGGAAAATACCTGATACCATTTTGCAATATGAGGCTGTCTGCGGATTCCGATATAGCAGAACCAGCTTGTTAAACAGTGGATAGACGGAAACAGATTGGTGGGGGCGTCGACGGCGTAGAGCCACCGCATAAGTTCCTCCCAAATCCCGTTTCCAACAATTTCCGGTCGTACGTTGGTGGTGGGCAGCAGTACAAAAAATATCCCACAGACAAGGCGGGAGAGGATATCTGCTGTCACAAAACGGTAGAGCTGTTCTTTTCCTAGACCGGCGATCAGAAGGTAATTGATCACCCAGAATATATAGCAGATAAAATAGATGCTGACCCACGGAGGATGAAATGGAATCATCCGGTCCAGAGGAGTTGTAAAGTCATAATGGTGTGCCCCTTCCATAAAAATACGCAGGATAAAGTAAACAAAATCATTGATCAGAAAACAGGACAGAAGCGGGATCAGTCCGTCTAAAGGAAGGCGCGATAACAATTTCTTCATAAATTAAGTATATAAAAAAGATTTTAGAAAAGAACTGCCCGGAAGGAAAATGGCCCGCCGGGCAGAACAGGTTATCATGTGTCGTTAAATGCTGATGATGCCAAAGGCGCTTAAGACAGAGCTGATCAGGATCGCAACGATGCAGATAGGCGCAAGGTATTTGATCACAAAAATGAACAGGCCCTTTCCTTTGAAAGCTGCCCCCTCTGCCTCTGCCTCTTCGATGACAGCCGGAGGCTTGATGATATAGCCCACCAGGATACAGGTTAAGAAGGCCACAATGGGCATCAGGACACTGTTGCTCACAAAATCGAAGAAATCCAGGAAGGCCATTCCAATGATCTGGACCTGGGCAAGTGCGCCGTAGCCCAGAGCCGACAGGCTTCCAAGTGCGATGAGGATCACAGCCGTCACGATGCAGCTGGTCATCCGTTTCATCCCTGTCTTGTCACAGATGATGGACACCACGGTCTCCGTCAGGGAAATGGCGGAGGTCAATGCCGCAAACAGAACCAGCAGGAAGAAGAGCGTTCCGATGATATTGGTGATGGAAATGCTTCCAAATACCTTCGGGAGCGTCATGAACATGAGGCCCGGTCCGGCATTGACATCAGCGCCTCCGGTGAAGGAGAACACAGCGGGAATGACCATCAGGCCGGCCAAGAATGCGATACCTGTGTCAAAGATCTCGATCTGATGGACAGAAGCCGTCAGATGGGAATCTTTCTTCATATAGGAACCGTAGGTGATCATAATGCCCATGGCCAGGGACATAGAATAAAACAACTGTCCCATGGCGGCCAGAATCGTAGTCGCGGAAAATTTGCTGAAATCCGGTTTCAGATAGTAGACCACGCCCTCCATGGCCCCAGGCAGGGTAAGGCAGTAGATGGCAATCCCCAGAGAAAGGAGCACCAAAAGGGGCATCATGACCTTGCTGACTTTTTCCACGCCTTTCTCCACGCCGGTCATAACAATAATTACGGTGATGGCCACAAAGACGATGAACCATACCATGGGCGAGGTGGACGAGATGAACTCGGTGAAATAATTTCCGTCTGCCAGCGCAGAGCCTCCGCCGGTTCCGTAGACAGCCAGATATTTGATGACCCATCCGCCGATGACACAGTAATAAGGCGTGATGATGATGGGCACCAGAGAGGCCAACGGTCCAAGGAAGCGGAACCGTTTGTCAAGGACGCCGTAGGCATGGATGGCGCTCTGTCTGGTTTTCCGTCCGATGGCAATCTCTGCCACCATCAGGGCAAAACCAAATGTCACAGCCAAAACCAGATAAACCAGAAGGAAGATCCCTCCGCCGTATTTGGCTGCCAGATACGGAAACCGCCAGATATTTCCCAGCCCTACCGCAGAACCTGCGGCAGCCAGGACGAATCCCAGCTTTCCGGAGAAGCTGCTTCTGTTTGTCGTTTGTTCCATACTTTTCCCTCCAAAATAGTCATTTCTCTCTAGTGTACAATAAAATTGTAAAAGGGACAAGG
>JAAWBT010000065.1 GCA_022792835.1 Lachnospiraceae bacterium
CCATTTTACACGAATTGAAAATCAAATTACACGAATTTCGGGCGAATAGGCAAACTTTTTTCGGTCACAAATTGTAACAGTTCAGACCGCGCCTTTAAAACAAACCACAGACCGCCTGCAAAGCAGGCTATTCGCTGCTGCCGCAGCTTCTGTCTGGGGCTTAAAGGCGCTCCGCCCATAGCTGACTGGATGTATTCATTCATGCCAGCATGCTTCGTCCATCCAGTCAGCTATGGCTGAACTGTTACCACAAATTGGAGGTTTTCATATGCCAGATAAGAGAGGAAATTCGCAATCCGCTGATAAAGATCAGCTGCTTGCTCATAAAAGCAGCCCAAAGGACGGGCATGCTTTTAAATTACAAGCCCCCTACAAGCCCACTGGCGACCAGCCCCAGGCGATCGACGCGCTGGTGAAAGGGTTCCAGGAAGGAAATCAGTTCCAGACATTACTGGGGGTCACAGGTTCCGGCAAGACATTTACTATGGCCAATGTGATTCAGCGGCTGCAAAAACCCACCCTGGTCATTGCCCACAACAAGACGTTGGCTGCCCAGCTTTACGGTGAGTTCAAAGAATTTTTTCCTGAGAACGCAGTGGAATATTTTGTGTCCTATTATGATTATTACCAGCCGGAGGCTTACGTGCCCTCGACGGATACCTATATTGAGAAGGATTCTTCTATTAATGATGAGATTGACAAGCTGCGGCATTCGGCCACAGCGGCCCTTTCCGAGCGGGAGGATGTGATTATCATTGCGTCTGTGTCCTGTATCTATGGCTTGGGGAGCCCCATTGATTATAAGAACATGGTGATCTCCCTGCGGCCTGGCATGGAACGGGACCGGGATGAGATTGTACAAAAGCTTGTCGAAATCCAATATAACAGGAATGATATGGACTTTAAGCGGGGCTCCTTCCGGGTACGGGGGGATGTGCTGGAGGTGTATCCGGCTTATTCAGAAGGGATGGCCTACCGGGTGGAGTTTTTCGGGGACGAGGTAGACCGGATCTCAGAAGTTGATCCGCTGACTGGGGAAGCGAAAAGCCGATTGGAGCACATCGCAATCTTTCCGGCTTCCCATTATGTGGTTCCCAGGGAGAAAATGCTGGAAGCTACGGAGACGATTGCCGAAGAAATGAAAGGGCAGGTGGCACATTTTCGCAGTGAGGACAAGCTTTTGGAGGCCCAGCGGATTTCGGAGAGGACGAATTTCGATATTGAGATGATGCGGGAGACGGGGTTTTGTTCTGGCATTGAGAACTATTCCAGACATTTGACCGGGCAGGAGCCGGGAGAACCGCCCTGTACCCTGTTCGATTATTTCCCTGATGATTTTCTGATTATCATTGATGAATCCCATATGACGGTACCGCAGATCCGGGGCATGTATGCGGGGGACCGGTCCAGAAAGATGACGCTGGTGGATTACGGGTTCCGCCTGCCTTCTGCTCTTGATAACCGTCCTCTGAATTTTGGAGAGTTTGAAGAGCGGATTGACCAGCTCTTGTTTGTATCGGCCACTCCGGGACCTTATGAGGCGGACCACGAACTTTTCCGGACGGAGCAGATCATTCGGCCCACCGGCCTTCTGGACCCGGAAGTGGAAGTGAAACCTGTGGAGGGGCAGATCGACGACCTGGTTTCCCAGGTGAATCAGGTGGTGGAGAAGAAACAGAAAGTGCTGGTGACAACCCTGACGAAACGGATGGCAGAGGATTTGACAGATTATATGCGGGAAGTGGGAATCCGGGTGAAATATCTTCATTCGGATATTGATACTCTGGAGCGGAGTGAGATTATCCGGGACATGCGTATGGATCTGTTTGACGTCCTGGTGGGGATCAATCTTTTGCGAGAGGGACTGGATATCCCGGAGATCAGTCTGGTGGCGATTTTGGATGCGGATAAAGAGGGTTTCCTGCGCTCAGAGACTTCACTGATTCAGACTATAGGAAGGGCGGCGAGAAATGCAGAGGGGCGCGTGATCATGTATGCGGATACCATTACGGACTCCATGCGATCCGCTCTCGACGAGACGAAACGGAGACGGGAGATCCAGCAGGCTTATAATGAGGCCCATGGCATTACGCCCACCTCAATTAAGAAGGCAGTGCGGGATTTGATCAGTATTTCCCGGGCGGAGGAGGAACCGGTACGCGGTCTGAAGCTCGCCAAGGAACCGGAATCCATGAATGAGAAAGAGCTTATGAAGCTGATCAGTGAGGTTCAGAAAAAGATGCAGAAAGCGGCTGCAGAACTCAACTTTGAGCAGGCGGCTGCATTGCGGGACCAAATGCTGGAACTTAAAAAATATCTGTATGAAATGGATAAATGACAGGAGACGAAAATGGAAGACTTGAGAAAGCGGGCAGATGCGAAATATATCAGGATTCGGGGGGCCAATGAGCATAATCTGAAGAATATTTCCGTGGATATTCCCAGAGATCAGTTTGTGGTCCTGACGGGGCTTTCCGGATCAGGAAAGTCTTCTCTGGCGTTTGATACGATCTATGCAGAGGGGCAGCGGCGGTACATGGAGTCATTGTCCTCCTATGCAAGACAGTTTTTGGGCCAGATGGAAAAGCCGGAGGTGGAGAGCATAGAGGGACTTTCCCCGGCGATTTCCATTGATCAAAAGTCCACCAATCGGAATCCCCGCTCGACGGTGGGGACGGTGACGGAGATTTACGATTATTTCCGGCTGCTTTATGCGAGAATCGGCATTCCCCACTGTCCCAAATGCGGGAGGGAGATCAAGAAACAGTCTGTGGATCAGATGGTAGATCAGTTGATGGAACTGCCGGAGCGGAGTAAGCTCCAGATTTTGGCTCCCGTTGTGCGGGGACGAAAGGGACGCCATGAAAAGGTGCTGGATCAGGCCAAGCGGAGCGGGTTTGTCCGGGTCCGCATCGACGGGAATCTCTACGAGCTGGCAGAGGAGATCGCTCTCGACAAGAATATTAAGCATAATATTGAGATCGTGGTGGACCGGCTCATGGTGAAGCCTGGTATTGAGAAGCGCCTGACAGATTCCATTGAGACAGCCATGCGGCTTTCAGAGGGTTTGATGGTGGTGGATGTGGCAGAGGGAGAGCCTTTAAACTTCAGCCAGAGCTTCGCATGCCCGGATTGCGGGATCAGCATTGACGAGGTGGAGCCGCGGAGCTTTTCTTTCAACAACCCTTTTGGCGCCTGTCCAGAATGTTCGGGACTTGGTTATAAGATGGAATTCGATGAAGAGCTGATGGTACCGGATAAAAGCCTCAGCATCAATCAGGGAGCGATTACAGTCTGCGGGTGGCAGTCCTGTTCCAAGCCGGGAAGCTTCAGCAGGTCGATCCTGGACGCGTTAGGTGAAGAGTATGGATTTGATCTGGATACGCCATTTCAGGATTACCCCAAAAAGATCTATGATATTTTGATGTATGGAACCGGAAACCATACAGTAAAGGTCCATTACAAGGGCCAGCGGGGAGAGGGTGTCTATGATGTGGCTTTCGAGGGACTTTTGCGGAATGTGGAACGCCGTTACAGGGAGGCCGGCTCAGAAACCATGAAGGCAGAGTATGAGTCCTTTATGCGGATTACCCCCTGTAAGGTCTGCGGCGGAAAAAGACTGAAAAAAACTTCTCTGGCAGTGACAGTCTGTGATAAAAATATTTATGATATCACTGCCATGTCCATCGGAAAGCTGAAGGAGTTTATGGAAGGGATGGAGGGAAAGCTGACGCCGACCCAGATATCCATCGGAAAGCTGGTGCTCAAAGAGATCCATGCCAGGGTGGGATTTTTAGTGGATGTGGGTCTGGATTATCTTTCTCTGACCCGTGGGACGGCGACACTCTCCGGCGGAGAAGCCCAGCGGATCCGTCTGGCGACTCAAATCGGTTCGGGCCTGGTAGGAGTGGCTTATATTCTGGATGAGCCTAGCATCGGCCTTCACCAGCGGGACAACGATAAGCTCCTGCGGACGCTGATCCATCTGCGGGATCTGGGCAACAGCGTGCTGGTGGTGGAACATGATGAAGACACCATGCGGGCCGCGGACTGTATCGTGGATATCGGACCGGGAGCGGGAGAGCATGGCGGAGAGGTGGTAGCCGTGGGAACGGCAGAGGATATCATTGCCTGTGAATCTTCCATTACCGGCGCTTATTTGAGCGGAAAGAAAAAGATTCCGGTGCCGGCGGCCAGAAGGAAGCCGGAGTATTTCCTGACGATCAAAGGCGCGGCTGAAAATAATTTGAAGCATGTCAACGTAAAGATGCCATTGGGGGTTTTTACCTGTGTAACAGGAGTCTCAGGATCTGGTAAGTCTTCTCTGGTCAATGAGATTCTCTATAAATCCCTTGCCAGGACCTTAAACCGGGCCAGGACGATTCCCGGAAAGCACAAATCCATTGAAGGGACAGAGCGGTTGGATAAGGTAATTGCCATCGACCAGTCCCCCATCGGACGGACGCCGCGCTCCAATCCGGCAACCTATACAGGCGTTTTTGATATGATCCGGGATTTGTTCGCTTCCACGGCAGACGCAAAGGCCAGAGGCTATCAGAAAGGCCGGTTCAGTTTTAATGTGAAAGGGGGACGCTGTGAGGCCTGCGGAGGCGACGGCATTTTGAAGATTGAGATGCATTTTCTTCCTGATGTCTATGTGCCCTGTGAGGTCTGCGGTGGAAAGCGTTATAACCGGGAAACACTGGAAGTAAAATATAAAGGAAAGAATATTTATGACGTGCTGAACATGACGGTAGAGGAAGCCCTTAAATTTTTTGAGAATGTTCCTTCTGTCCGGCGGAAGATCGAGACTCTTTATGATGTGGGGCTCTCTTATCTTAAGCTGGGGCAGCCTTCCACGACACTCTCAGGCGGGGAAGCTCAGCGGATCAAGCTGGCTACAGAGCTTTCCAGGAGGGATACGGGAAAGACTATCTACATTCTGGACGAGCCGACGACAGGACTTCATTTTGCAGATGTCCATAAGTTGGTTGAAATTCTTCAGCGGTTGTGCGAAAATGGAAACACCGTGATTGTGATAGAGCATAATCTGGATGTGATCAAGACAGCCGATTATCTGATCGACATGGGGCCAGAGGGCGGTGACGGCGGCGGAACGGTCATTGCAGCGGGGACCCCGGAGGAGGTTGCCGAGAACCCGGTGTCCTATACGGGAAAATATGTAAAACGATATCTTTCATAAGAGGAGAATGACAATGCGGTTTATTTTTGTAAGGCATGGGGAGACAGAGTGGA
The DNA here is from genome assembly GCA_022792835.1 of Lachnospiraceae bacterium. Classification (GTDB taxonomy): domain Bacteria; phylum Bacillota; class Clostridia; order Lachnospirales; family Lachnospiraceae; genus Lientehia. The sequence continues at coordinate 5,257 of JAAWBT010000065.1, forward strand.
ATATCCAGGGACGCTATCAGGGACAGTCGGACATTCCTCTTTCGGAAAAAGGGAGAGCCCAGGCGGCAGCTTTAGGGCGGAGATTTCAGAATATCCCTGTGGATGTGATCTATTCGTCGCCTCTTAAACGGGCTTATGATACGGCGAGAGCCATTGCGGAGCCGAAGGGACTTTCCATCCACAAAGTGGAAGGGATTAAGGAACTGGATTTTGGCCGGTGGGACGGTCTGACCCTGGAGATGTTAAAGGAGCAGTTCGGTGAATCCTTTACAAAATATCGGATCGAACCCTTTCATTACCCCATGGAGGGAGAGGGGACTTTGAATCGGGCCAAACTCCGTGTGGGAGCTGCACTGGAGGAGATCAAGGAGGAATACCGCCACACGGATAAGACCATTGTGGTGGTGGCTCACGGAGGAATTTTAAAGCTGGCAATTTTCTATTTATTGGATATGAGTTCCCGGTTTTACCGGTGTATGGAACTGGACAATACTTCTCTGACGATCCTTGATGTGGAGGAGGACCGTTCCATCCTCCGGGTGCTGAATGATTCCCATCATCTGGAACCAGAAGAATGAGTCTTTCTTCCAGTTGGCGGTTTTGAGGCTGATTGACAATTTCTGTAGATAAAACTATAATGGAAAGACATGAGGACTGTCTATGGAAAGGAGCATGGGAATGGGATTTTTTGATACATTAGGTGAAACGCTTGCGAGCACCAGTAAAGTAGTCGGCAATAAAACAAAGGAAGCAGCGGGCACTGCGAAGCTGAGTCTTCAGATTTCTCAGGAGGAAGCCAGATTAAAAAAAGCTTATGAGGCTTTGGGGGAAGTGTACTTTAAAAATCATGAGGATGATATGCCGGAGCAGTATGCGGTCTATGCTGCTGATATCAGGGAATCAGCTGCCAGACTGGAGAGCCTGACAAAAGATAAACAGATTTTGAAAAATCAGAAGCGCTGTACAAGCTGCGGAGCCTGGATACCAAATGAAGACCGGTTCTGTGGAAAGTGCGGGGCAGAAAACGAAATTCTGGTGAAAGAATCAGAGACCGAGGAGATGGAGCCGGAGGCAGCGAAAGATACGAAGCAGGCCGAAGCGGCGGAAACTGAGCGGACAGAAAATATAGAAAAGACGGAATGAGCAACAGGCTGCGGTCTGGGCAGGAGGAGAACTTGTGGAAAAAGAAAGGATCATTGTTCTGGATTTCGGAGGCCAGTACAATCAGCTGATTGCCAGAAGAGTCCGGGAATGCAATGTATACTGTGAGGTTCATCCATACAGCATAGAGCTGGACAGGCTGAAGGCCATGAACCCGAAGGGGATTATCTTCACAGGAGGTCCAAACAGCGTATATGGAGAGGGAGCACCTCGCTGTGCAAAAGAAATTTTTGAACTTGGCATTCCGGTTCTTGGAATCTGTTATGGTTCTCAGCTAATGGCCTATATGCTGGGGGGGAAGGTGGAAGCGGCCCCTGTCAGCGAGTATGGAAAGACAGAGGTGGCCGTGGAAGACGGCTCCGCCCTTTTTGAAGGAATATCGAAGCAGACAGTCTGCTGGATGAGCCACACAGATTATATTTCCAGAACCCCGGAGGGCTTTCGGGTAACAGCTCATACGCCAGTATGCCCGGTGGCAGCCATGGAATGTCCGGAAAAAGAGTTGTATGCAGTACAGTTCCATCCGGAAGTCATGCATACCCGGGAAGGCATGAAAATGCTGTCCAATTTTGTACTTCGCATCTGCGGTTGCAAAGGCGAGTGGAAAATGGGCTCCTTTGTGGAAAATGCCATAGAATCTTTGAGGGAAAAAATTGGGAACGGCAAGGTGCTTTGTGCTTTGTCTGGCGGTGTAGACTCTTCTGTGGCGGCAGTTCTTCTGTCCAAAGCGATTGGGAAACAGCTGACCTGTGTCTTTGTGGACCATGGGCTTTTGCGGAAAAACGAGGGCGATGAGGTGGAAGCGGTCTTTGGCCCGGAAGGACCTTACGAACTGAATTTTGTCCGGGTTAATGCGGGGGATCGTTATTACAAGAAGCTGAAAGGCGTGATCGAACCGGAGCAGAAACGCAAGATCATCGGTGAGGAGTTCATCCGGATTTTTGAGGAGGAAGCGAAGAAGATCGGCGCGGTGGACTATCTGGTACAGGGGACTATTTATCCGGATATCATCGAAAGCGGTCTCGGAAAATCGGCGGTTATCAAATCCCACCACAATGTGGGCGGGCTCCCCGAGGTGGTGGACTTTAAGGAGATTATTGAGCCGTTGCGCCTTCTGTTCAAGGATGAGGTGCGAAAGGCCGGCCTGGAGCTTGGCATTCCGGAATATCTGGTATATCGGCAGCCGTTCCCCGGCCCTGGCCTGGGAATCCGAATTATCGGTGAGGTTACAGCCGAGAAGGTGCGTATGGTTCAGGAGGCGGATGCCATTTACCGGGAAGAGATCGCCAAGGCTGGTCTCGACAAAGGGCTTGGCCAGTATTTTGCGGCCCTCACGAATATGCGCTCAGTTGGGGTTATGGGCGATGGACGGACTTACGACTATGCAGTGGCGTTGCGGGCAGTTGATACCAGCGATTTCATGACAGCCGATGCGTCAGAACTTCCCTGGAATGTGCTGGCTGCTTCGGCAAACCGGATTGTAAATGAAGTGAAAGGTGTGAACCGGGTTCTTTATGACCTGACGAGTAAGCCCCCTGGAACAGTGGAATTTGAGTGAATTTGAATAGTAAACGAAGAGCCGGGAGATCGCATAAACAGCGGACTTTCCGGCTTTTGATGTGGGGCATGATACCTTTTTGCGCCCCTCTGAAATAAAAACTGGAATTTGTACAATTTATCATTGTGTCTCTGTCAATTTCTGTATGGCCTCTTTCCTGGTTGCCACAAAAAAGAAATTCTTTCCACGATTTGACTCATAAATGAAATCTTTCAACGGCTTACTGGTATAATTTGAATAATCCCCGTAAATAGCCACCTTTACATGGTAATTTATAAATTTTTGGAGTATTTCCCCTGCAATTCCAGTACTGAGGATGAAGAAATCCTCACATATTAAGACTTTATCGAGCACGATTTTCGCCGCGCCTGTTTCATACTTCACGCTCATAGTCAGTTCCAAAGCGGACTGCACATCTTTTTTGTCACTGGAAACAACTGCAATACCAGTTCCATTGTCCTTTAAGTGTTCAATATTCATAATACCCTCCTAAACCTAAATTTGCAGTACAAATTCCAGTTAAAGTTTAACCCTACCTAGTACGCACAAAATTGTCAAGCCATTCTATGGCTTTATGTGCAGAGGAGAAAGCTCTTTTATAGGTATGAGATTTTGGACATTCATGGAAATGCATTTCCGTAAATAAATGATTGTCCTTGGGCTTGATTTTATTGCGATCCTGCTTTAAAATATACCTTGCGGGGGTTTGGGAAATCCCATAAGTAATTATGAAGGAGGCCGCGGTATGCGCAAACGTATTTTGGTAGTGGATGATGATGAGATGAATCTGAAGAGGACGAGGATGATTCTGGAGAAGGATTATACGGTGCTTCTTGCAGAATCAGGGAGGGAAGCTCTTGATAAGATCAAGAGCGAGAGAGTCGATCTGATTCTTCTGGATATAGCAATGCCGATCATGGACGGGTTCGAGACCTTCCGGCGTATGAAAGATGCTTCAGTGGAGGTTC
>JAAWBT010000066.1 GCA_022792835.1 Lachnospiraceae bacterium
CCCTTCTCCGACCGTGTATGCTCTTGTCAACCGATGGTATGACATTCAGCGAAAAACACCTGTAGACGCTGCTTGGTCCGGACTCTGTACTGCTGCCTTAATCTCTCACCTTAATATGCACTTCCCTAAGCTGCTGCTCTGTCACCTCGTTCGGGGCGCCGCACATGAGATCCTGGGCTGTCCCGCTCATGGGGAAGGCGATTACCTCACGGATATTTTCCTCACCGCGAAGCAGCATGATCATCCGGTCCACACCGGGAGCCATACCCGCATGGGGCGGCGCGCCGAACTGGAACGCATGGTAGAGAGCGCCGAACTTGTTCTCCAGGGTTTCCTTGTCGTAACCAGCGATCTCAAAAGCCCGTTCCATAATATCCATGTTATGGTTTCTCACCGCACCGGAGGAAAGTTCCACACCATTACAGACGATATCATACTGGTAAGCCAGAATATCCAGCGGATCCTTGGTATTTAACGCCTCTAGTCCCCCCTGGGGCATGGAAAAAGGATTGTGGGTGAAACCGATTTTTTTTGTCTCCTCGTCCAGCTCATACATGGGGAAGTCATTGATGTAGCAGAACCGGTAGGCATTCTTCTCGATCAGGTCCAGCCTGGCTCCCAGCTCATTTCGGATCTGTCCTGCATATCTGGAAGCCCGTTCCTCATTGTCAGCGATAAAGAAGATCACGTCGCCGCCCACAAGTCCCGCCAAATCCGCCAGCTCTCCCTTCATCTCATCAGGAATGAATTTATCAATGGGTCCCTTATAGGAGAGATCCTCCTGCACATCCAAATAGCCCAGACCGCCCATGCCGATAGACTGGGCAAATTTAAGCAGCTTCTCGTGGAATCCTTTGGAAAGGTCTGCGTGAACCTTGATGGCCCGCACAGTTTTTTTGTGGAAAGGCGCGAAGGAGCACCTCTGGAAAAACTCTGTCAAGTCGACGATCCGCAAAGGGTTTCTGAGGTCCGGTTTATCTGTTCCAAACTGTGTCATGGCCTGCTTATAACTGAATACCGGGTAAGGCGCCTTTGTAATGGAGAATCCTTCCGGCGCGAATTTCTGAAACGTACTGGTGAGCACTTCCTCTCCTACCCGGAACACATCCTCCTCTGTGGCAAAACTCATCTCAAAATCCAACTGGTAGAACTCTCCCGGCGAACGGTCCGCGCGGGCATCTTCATCTCGGAAACAGGGGGCAATCTGGAAATACTTGTCAAACCCAGAAGCCATAAGAAGCTGCTTATACTGCTGGGGCGCCTGGGGTAAGGCGTAAAATTTTCCTTTATATTTTCTGGAGGGAACAATATAATCTCTGGCGCCTTCCGGAGAAGAGGCGCACAGAATCGGAGTCTGAATCTCCAAAAATCCCATCTCTGTCATTTTTTCCCTCAGATAGTTGATCACTTTGGAGCGGAAAATAATATTTTCCTTCACCTTATGGTTTCTTAAATCCAGATAGCGGTATTTTAAGCGGACATCTTCCCTGATCTCCTTGGAAGCCGTCACTTCAAAAGGCAGATCCTGATAGACCTTTCCGAGAATCTTGATTTTGTAGGCCTCCAGCTCAATGGTCCCCGTGGGGATCTTGGGATTGTAGGTCTCCTCATCCCTGTGCTCCACCAGTCCCTCCACGCAAATACATGTTTCCTTGCGGATCCCTTTCAAAAGCTCCGTATCCCGAAGCACCACCTGCATGACTCCGTACATGTCGCGCAAATCGAGAAAAGACACGCCGCCGTGATCCCGGATGTTTTCCACCCAGCCGGCGATCTTAAGCTCCTTTCCCACATCGCCTTCTCCCATCTGATCCATGGTCTTGCTGCGATAAATGTCTGACATCGTCGTTCTCTCCTTTTCACTAAATTGAGCGCGCCGGGGCGGGCCGCGATAGCAGTAGCTTCCTTTCCGCCTCGTGTGCATAAAAATAGAACTGTCCGTCCTCAAAATTCTTTCAGGACGAACAGTTCCTTCTGTCCGCGGTACCACCTGATTTAACTGCCCAGAAGACAGTCCCCTCATGGTTTCCGGTTAACGCCCGGCCTGCGGCGCACCTACTGCCCGCCCAGGCGGGGTTCAGATTGCGGCTCGGAAGTGTTATTCATACAGACTCATTCTGCGGGGTTCTCACTGTCTCTCGCTCACTGGAAGCGGCCTTCTGTACTACTTCTCTTCGTCATTGCCTTTGACTTTATATTACCGTATTTTATAATAGGAAACTCCATTTGTCAATTCTTAAATTTCCTTGAGTTTTAGAAACTTTCCCTCCAGTTCATTGTGCACAATTTCCTCAGAAACTATTCCGGCCGCCCCGCTTCCTCCCATCCTTTTACATATCCCTCTTTGTCAAACAGGGCGTTCTTTGGCCCCCCGAGCACCTGCAGCTTCCCCGACTGGCCCGTCTCTTCAAGGAGGGATTCTGTCACAAAAAAGCGCTGCAGCTCATTTGTATTTTTGATCCAGACAATTTTGGGTACCCTGCCTTCCCTGTCCCCCATCAGCACACTCATAGCAAACTGAATGGCCTCCCTGTCCCCTGGCATCACGGCCGGAAGCTTCACACTCTCCGGATCGTTGGAGGTGATGGCATTGGGATAGGTCATATCAAAGTCAAAGGCATCAAATGCCTTTCTTGTGATGACGTCTGCATTTCCGATCCCTGTCCCCGCCCCATGGGAACCGGCACAGATGCCAAGCACTGCTATCCGCTCCGCATAAGGCGGGCCAATCCCAAGTCTTGGAGAGCGTCCCGTGATATTTGGATCCATGCCCGCACCACTTATATTTTTTCCAATCTCATCCACCACCAGGATATCAATCTTGTCATAGGGAATCCTCGGAATCAATGTCTTTGCCTCTTTCAAAAGCTCCCTCTCCCGCTCCTCAAAATCTTCCGGCAGGATCACCTCCAGTTTCGCCGTATGGTGAAAGGCATCCTCCAGGATCGCCACCCCGAAGATCACCGGCTTTTTTTCAAGAACTACCCTTGCCATCCTGGACACATTTTCAGACATCCGGGAAAACCCCAGCTTATGACAAAGCTCAGCTCCCTGCTGCTTTCCAAGGCCGATGGCAATCATCTTGGCAAGTCCAGATTCCACCGGCCCTTTAAAGTCCGTATGCGGCTTTACCCTTCCTACTATGATAATACCATCGCACTGGGCGGCAAACCGGTCCATATAGACATCCAGCCCTTGTTCTGTCTTTCCCACAAGTTCTGTATCCATCTCGGAGACAATGGGACAGCCCATGGTTTCTTCACAGATTCCATATCCGGAAAGAACCTCTCTCTGCCCCTCTCCTGTCGCCCCTCCATGGCTCCCCATGGCCGCCACAATATAAGGAAACGCCCCTCTCTCCTTCACAAGCTCCACAAGAAACCGCAGAATTTTTGTAATATCTGTGATTTCCCTGCTCCCCGCCGTGATGGCAACGTTATCTCCCCTTCTGATCTGCGCTGTTGCTCCTGTCCGAAGAAACTCCTCGCCAAGCCGCTCTCGGATGCCTTCCAGCTTCCGAAAAGGCAGATCATAGCCGATCTCATAAAAAGGCGGGATCTCCTCCTTCCCGACCAGCTCTCTCACCACCTCATACACTGCCGCCGCTCCTTTCCTTTATCCCACAATCTCCAGATATTCACCGCTCACCTTCCGCTCCCCGGAAATCTTCCAAAGTTCCGACCAGGTCTTATCGTTGACGAAGATCCCTCCCTGTCTCTTCTTCTCCCGGCTTTCAAATTCTGACTCACCGTGGGTGTAAATCCGCTCCTGCCCTTTCGCTTTGGCAGAGCCCCGGATCTGTTCCATGTATGCACTGAGTTTCCCTTCGATTGCTGCCTGGTCTCCGAACATAGTATAATCAATAGCCAGCATCATATGACAGCATCCTTCCTCTTCGGGTACTTTTCGGACCTTATCACTGGTATTTCCGCCACTTAAAATTGCTGTCATCAGCTCCACCAGCATGGCCAGCGCATACCCTTTATGCCCGCTGTACTCCTTGCCTGCACCCCCGAGAGGAAGAAGCCCGCCGTCCGTCTTGTTTTTCCGAATGGAGATAAAGGTTCCCGGCGTCGTACAATCCTCCCCGTTTTCATCAAGAAACCATCCTGCCGGAACAGGAAGCCCCTTTTTGTCGTAAACTTCCATTTTTCCTGCGGGCACCACACAGGTAGCCATATCAATGTACAGCGGATAGGGCTTTGCCGGCATGGCCAGGGCGATGGGATTGGTCCCAAGCATCGGCTTTTTTCCAAAAGTTGGAAGTACCAAAGCTTCTGTGTTGGTCATGGATATCCCAAGAAGCCCCTCCTTTGCCGCCATCATGGCATAATGGCCTGCAATTCCATAATGGGTGGAATTGTTTACCACAACCATACCCATCCCGTTTTTCTTCGCCTTTTTCATGGCCATCTCCATGGCCATGGTACCTGCCGCCTGCCCAAAGGCCCGCCCAGCGTTGATCACAGCCGACACCGGTGTTTCCCGCTCCACCTTAGGGACTCCCGACGGATCAATCCTGCCGATCTCAATACCTGTGCAGTACATCTTAAGCCGCTGCAGGCCGTGGGATTCCACCCCCATCAGATCACTTTCCAAAAGGATCTCTGCAATGGTCTCACTGTCCTTTTCCGATGTGCCGTAACTTTCAAAAACCTTTGCCGCAAATATCTTCACTTTCTCATAATCCAGTCTGCGATATCCTTCCATCGTCCATTTCTCCATTCCTGTCATTTCCACTTCAGTCGTCCGCATTTTAGCAGTCTAGAGCTCATCGCTTTTTACTCCCAGATAAGCCTTTCTCACATCATCGTTGAGAAGAAGCTCCTTCCCCGTCCCGGACAGCTTTAACCTCCCGTTTTCCAGCACATAGGCCCGGTCACAGTTGTTTAAAGACATAAACGCGTTCTGTTCCACCAAGAAAATCGTGGTCCCCATCTCGTGAAGACGGCTTATGGTGTCAAATACCTCGTCAATGATGATCGGCGCCAGCCCCAGGGAAGGCTCGTCCAGGAGAAGAAGCCTGGGCTTTGCCATCATGGCCCTCCCGATGGCAAGCATCTGCTGTTCTCCGCCAGAAAGGGTCCCTCCGTACTGGCGCCTCCTCTCTCTAAGCCTGGGAAAAATTTCATACACCTGCCCCATGGTCTCCTCTGCCTCCCCTTTTTTCTTCCTGCGGCAGAAGGAGCCAAGAAGCAGATTATCCTCCACTGTAATCTCCGGAAAAATCCGCCTCCCCTCCGGACAGCAGACGATCCCCCGCTCTGTCCGCTTATGGGCCGGCACCGCCCCAATCTCATTCCCGTCATAGACGATTTCTCCGGACAAGGGCTTTACCAGGCCGCAGATGCTTTTTATAATAGTGGATTTCCCGGCACCGTTGGAGCCGATGATCGCCACAGTCTCTCCTTCTTTCGCCTCGATAGTGACTTCCCGGATCGCCTCGACTGCGCCGTAATTCACAACAAGCTTTTTAATCTCCAATAACATTACACCGCCGCCTTTCTTTTCTTAAGCCGACCTTCCACGTCTTTAAAGACAGAATATAGCCCATAAGGCTTTAAAACCACCATAAGTACTGTGACTGCCCCGAAACACAGCCAGTAATAATTGTCTGCAAAGCGGAGGATTTCCGGGATGATGGTCACGGTGATTCCTCCGATAATGGCCCCGGGCACTGTCCCGATTCCCCCGATGATCAGCATCATCACATAGCGCACTGACATATCATAAGAAAAATCTGTGGGAGCAATGTAACCTGTGGAAGCCGAATACAGCATCCCGGCGATGGCGGCAAACACGCAGCACATGACAAATGCTTTTAATTTTTGGCTCATCACATGGATTCCCAGGGTCGAGGAAGCCGTTTCATTGTCCTTAAGGCTTAAGAGGGTCATCCCGATGGGGCTCTCATGAATTTTTGAGGCAAACCAGACCGCCAGGAAAAAGGCGGCCAGGATCACGTACCACACCTGCTTCTGCCCCATCAATACTATGCCCTTTGTGACATGGATTCCTCCGATATCACGAAGCCCGATGGCACCCCCGGTGATACCGTCCAGATTTGTGGCGCAGATGCGGACAATCTCACCGAACCCCATGGTACAGATCGCCAGATAGATCCCCTTAAGCCGCAGACAAGGAAACCCGATCACCACCCCCACTAAAATTCCGGAAAAAACCACGGCCAGAAGGCAGGGAAGGAAGGTCCAGCCAAATTTCTGAAGCAGGATGGCCGGCACATAGGCCCCTATGGCAAAGACGCCGGACATTCCAAGCACCATCTGCCCGGTCAGTCCTGTGATGAAGTTCAGTCCCAGCACCACAATGGTGTAGATCAGCGCATTGTTTAACACCTGCTGGTAATAAGTATTATTTAAAAGCTGCGGCAGGAAGCACATGCAGACTGCAATGAGGCCAAGAGCAGGCAGCTTTACACTCTTTCTGTTCATAGGTTCCACTCCTTACGCATTCTTCTGATACTGATCTCCCAGATACGCCTTGATCACTTCCTCGTCATTCTGTACTTCTTTGGCAGTTCCCTCCGCAATCTTTTTCCCGTGATTCAACACCACGATCCGCGTGCAGATTTCCATGATCAGGTCCATGTGATGCTCCACAACCAGAATTGTGACCCCCATCTTCCGAATCTTTAGCATAATCTCCTTCAATTCATTGATCTCTGTGGCATTGAGCCCGGCTGCCGGCTCATCCAGCAGGAGAAATTTGGGATGAGTCGCCATGGCCCTGGCGATCTCCAAACATTTCTGCCGCCCGTAAGGAAGTCCGCCGGCATACCAATCCGCTTTATCCTTAAGCCCGATGAGCTCCAGCATCTCGTCACATCCCTGTTCACACATGGCCAGATGCTTATTTCTTCTACTTCCGAACAGCACATCAAGAAGATTCACTCTGCTGTCATGATAGCGGGCAACCATCACATTTTTCCTCACGGTCAGGGACTGAAACAGCCGGATATTCTGAAACGTCCTCGCCATCCCCACCCGATTGATCTCATGGGGTTTACTGGAAGAAATATCCTTTCCGTAAAACGAAATCCTTCCCGCATTGACCGGATAAAGCCCTGTCAGCATATTGATGGTCGTCGTCTTTCCTGAGCCGTTCGGCCCGATTAATCCAAGGATCTCTCCTTCCCGCACCTCGAAAGAAAGTGAGTCCACCGCTTTCAGGCCGCCAAAGGTTTTTGTAATCCCCTCGGCTTTTAAACACACATTCCCCATTTTTTCCTCCTTCCCGGCCTTATGCCCGGTGATATGCTCCCCTTATGGCAGACAGATGAAATAATAAAA
>JAAWBT010000095.1 GCA_022792835.1 Lachnospiraceae bacterium
AGTATATCCCTTAGATAAAGGTTCGAAATCTTCTTTATTTAATACAAGATTAACTATTAAAACATTATGCGAATGGATGGCAGAATATGCGAATCCACAACTCCAGGTTTTCGATGGGAATGGGAATCAGATTTCATCTTGTCTTCCCAGTACACCAGTGCTCATACCCAAAACTGAAATAGATACAGTTCTTTTACAGAATTATGCAGGTGATGCTCACAATAATAATAAGCATAAATTTGATTATTCAGCTGATGCACAGTTGCTTCAGATTTGTGGACAGATTTTTCCACATATAGAAGGAATGGTAACAAGATATGTAGGGGATAATTGCGCTATTAAGAAATATGGAATTACCATTTATTCAGGTATCCATGAAATTGATAAGCGGTTCAATGCATGGACCCCGCATTCTATATACAAATATGTGTTGATGGTTGATAATATGGAACTATCTCAATCTGAGCTAGAAATATTAGCTTCTTTGCCGTGGGCAATGGTAATTGACTTTGATATTTCTTCTCAGCAGAGTGGTTTATTGAAGGCATATATGGGGTGTAGAAAAAGTCCAATTATTATTACCCCATCAGCAACTAACAAATTTGATCTATCTGTTATTGATACTTTTTGGGTTTTTCCAAACGGTAGGCAGGAGGAATCACAATATTTGGTGCGTAATGATAATCAGTGGAGAAGAATTGCTAGAAGAAATTTTCAGAAATTGATAGAAGAATACCATGAAAAGGTGGACATGCCTCTTAAAATACTTGTTTTAAATAAAACATATGCCGAGAGAACGGGAGAAATCTTATTGGACTTTTTTGATGAATATCAGGGTCAATGTGAGAGAAACAATATAGATATTGTTTCTCTCAGCAATAATGTCTTACACGGACAAGAAAAGTTAAAAACAATTCAAGGTGAAGAATTGTATTCATATTATGATGTGAAAATATCTGATTTGGCTAATTATATAAAGCTAAATATTATAACTTTAGAACAGATGAGTGAAACAGAATATAAGGTTCCAGTACGTGGAATACCCCGCAAAATAGATACTGGGGCGTATAATACGTTGACTGTTTTAGATCTTGACATTTCTAAAAGAGAAGAAAATGATTATGACAAAGTTAATAAAATGAAGTTTTATTTGGGAGAGACAAAGCTTAGTTGGTATGGTGTGCAACATCAGTTTCCTGTTGAATGGACCGAGTATTATGATGTTCTGCATACTCATAAAGAACCATTGGGTGCAGTAAAAAGTCCTTTGAAGGTCATCCTTCATGAGCCGGGAGCCGGGGGAAGTACTTTTTTGAGAATGTATGCGTATGAAAGAAGTAAAATACAGCCAACAATTATGCTGGAGCAGTATTCTTTAACGCAAACTGCAGCAGAAATCGAGAGATTTTATTTAGCTTGTGATAAGGTACCTATTTGTATCTGTGCTGATAGTGGTGACTTGTCTTTTGAACAATGTTTAGAATTAAAGGATGCTATTGATGCGTTATCCTTAGTACATGATTTCGTTTATGTCCATCGTCAAGGGATACAGGTATCTTCTATATGCGTAATAGCTGAACTGCGAGATGATACACTTAAAAATATGAAGAAACAACTGTTTGAGTTGATGGAACAAGTGGATGAATATAATATAAAACGGTCAAAAGAAGAACGTAAAACAGACATTGAATTAATTGTATCAAGTAGCGATAGATTGAGAGATCGAATGCCGTTAATTATGTCGTTATATGCTTTTGAGGATGAATATAAAGGAACAAAAAGCTATATTCATAATTTCTTGAAAGATTTAAGTGATCCACAAAAGAAAGAACTATTATATGCAGCTATTATTGACGAATATGCTGGAGAAATGCTAAAGATAGACTTTTTTACTGAAAGGCACGAAGAAAAATTTAAATGTGGCAACGACAAAAGATATTATTTGTTTAATGGAACTAATGGTGAAATTGTCTCGGATAAATTATTTGTTTTTGAAGAAAAAGTCAATGGAATTTTTTCAAAGATAAAGCATCCACAGTTTTCACGACAAATTATAGACGAATTATTAGAAAGAAATAGCAATACCAATACACAATTTTATAGTAATTTGGTAGATTGTATTTGTGATTTGATTGCATTTTGTGCAAGGCCAGAGACAAAAAATAGCACATACATAATAAATCTTCTGGGGATTCTTTTTATTACAAAAAATAAGGATGAATTGATAGAAGTAGAAGGAAAACGATACTTTGGAGTTATTGTAGATAATTTGCGTGAAGAAATAGATAACTTGCAAACGAGAGTATACTTGATTGGACGTATATTTGAAAAATTGACAGAAGCTTATCCTGATAATCCTCATTTTGAAGCGCATTATGGTCGATATTATGGGATTATAGCTCGCAATTCATTGAAAGGAATGGAGCATGCTCGTAATGCTGTTAAAATTGCTGAAAAGGAAGATGAAGTTTTATACCATATTCTGGCGACAAGAATAAGACAGTATATAAGATTTTTAATATCTCAATATAAACAAGCTGCAGAGGGCGAGAAAGAATCCAAAGAAGTTGAGATATTGCAATATGCTGACGAAGCTTCCAAATATTATGAATTTTCAAGAAAAAATAAAAGTCATGCTGGATATATATCCGATATTGAACTTTGCATAATGTTAGTGGATTTTGGGGTGCAAAAACACACACATTCTGACTATAAGATTATTATTAAAAATGAAAAAAGCGAATATCATAAATATTATGAACGTGCGTTGGCTTTGTGCCGTACAATTCGCTCTAATGAAGCGTTTATCATCGACAAAGGCAATATGGATGATAAACTTTTGGAAATTGGAAAAAAGGTTGAACTGCTGTTACTAAATTTAGAAGAAACTATTAATTATTGGGCGCATCAGATTCAACGAGAGAAAAACAAAGGGAAATTGGTTATTGATCGAAGCCTATGGGTTCAAGCAATGCTTCATCGCCAAAAAGAGGGTATAGCAAAAAAGGAATTAGAACAATGCGTAGATTATATGGAAAAGAACTTAGATTATATGTACCGTTATTCTGATTTAAATGATTGGTTTGAACTAATTACCATGGTACATCAGGATGGAGACTACAACTATTTGATGGAGAAAGATATTAAACTTCGAGGATGGATAGAAAGAGACTCTGAAATATTAGAACTATATTATTATCTCTTTTTGATTGATTCGCTCTTGGCATTAGGGGGACATAGCAGTTATTCAGTAAGTATTCGAGATATTGTGAGGAAAATGAATTCGCTAACGTCTATGTTTAAAGGAAATAATATTCCAAGAAGGGTGTTGACCGGACAAGGAACACAACTTAAGGACTTAATGGTAGTGACCTGTATAGATGAGAATGTCAGAGAAAAAGCTATGATATTAGAGGGAATTGTTGACAGTGGAAAATTAAGATCCAGAAAACCACAGATAGATTGTAAAGGTATACCCGTTTATTTTAATGTAAATACGCAACATTTATTTCCACAAAATAGACCAGGTGAAACAGTGAAATTTAAAATGCTATACAGTTTCCAGGGGAGTATGGCTTTGGACAATTCTGTGATTAGTGTTCGCAAATAAAAAGTATTTCTTTGTAGGGAGCATCGCAAAATAACTGATTAATATAGTTGTTAAGCAGTGTTCCCTCGTTGTTTATTTATAATACAGAGTCTGGATTTTGCGTGATTAGATGTACTTTGAAATAGTGTCAAAAATTTTTCGCAAAGTAATTTTGGATTAGCCACTTGACACTAATTCACCGTCAATTTTGCCCTGACTTAGCATTAGCGAACCGTACGCCTTACGAAGTTATGCGGGGTTCAGCGATTTTCACTCAAAAAAAGTGAGAAAAGTTTGTGACATTAACTTGACATACGCGGGGTATGGAGCCTTATGCGTGGAGAATAGTCTGCCGAGGTGAGAAAAACATTGATGTCAATATAGCAAAATTTATGGTACTTTTTGACAAATAGAGCTATAATAAATATACTTTGTGAATGAAAACTAGAATTTTAACCGGAGAGAAAAAATGGCTTCTTTAACTCACGTTTGTAT
>JAAWBT010000067.1 GCA_022792835.1 Lachnospiraceae bacterium
CCCAGGATCACAAGCGTCACAAACCAGATAAGCCGCAGGCTCTTTAACCGGTTCCTCTTCTTTTCTCCGCTCCTCTTATCCTTTGAAAAAATAACCAACGCCCCATTTCGTATATACATACTGCGGATCACTGGGATTTACCTCCACCTTTTCCCGCAGTCTTCTCACGTGTACATCCACTGTCCTGACATCACCGGGATACTCATATCCCCACACAATATTCAGAAGCTTCTCCCGGCTGTAGACTCTCCCCGGATTGGTGAGGAGAAGCTCCAGAAGATCAAACTCCTTCCCTGTCAGATTCAGCTCCCTCTCCCCGTTCCACACTCTGCGGCTCTCCTTATCCATCGTCAGATCCTTGACCTTCAGGATGTTTTTCTGCTCTGCCGCCTTCGTCTTCTTTGCATTCCTGCGGATGATGGCTTTGATCCTGGCCTTTACCTCCAGAATATTAAAAGGTTTGGTAACGTAATCATCCGCCCCCATGTCCAGCCCCAGAATTTTATCCATATCATCGCTCTTGGCTGTTATCATGATAATCGGCACGTCGGAGAATTCCCGAATCTGCTGACAAACTTCAAATCCGTCAAAGACCGGCAGCATCACGTCAAGAAGTATCAGATCATATTCTCCCCGTTTTGCCAGGTCAATGGCTTCCTGCCCGTCATAAGCACAATCCACTTCCATGCCTTCCTGCTCCAGACTGAACCGGAGCCCTTTCACAATCAGCTTTTCGTCATCCACCACCAGAATCCTGTTTGCCATCCTGCTCACCCTGCCCTTCCAACGCTGCTCATCTGACCATTCTTTTATCGTTTAGTTTTTCACCGTAATCTTATCTTTCAGTTTTTCATAGGCCGCTTCCTTGATCCCAGGCACCTGCATGATATCTTCCGGTTTTTCAAAAAACCCCTGCTTCTCGCGCCAGTCAATCAACGCCTCTGCCTTTGCCTCTCCGATGCCCGGCAGACTCATCAGTGTTTCCCTGTCAGCATGGTTTAGATCCACAAGACCGTCCAGGTTCTGGCCTTTTCCCGAGTCTTCTGACGAAACATGATTTCCACCTCCCGTCATACCAAACGCCAGGTCCTCTCCATATACTTCTTCTCCAGAAAGTTCCGAGAGAAACGGCACCCGCACCTTGGCTTTGTCCAAAACCACATCTGCCAGATTCAAATAATCTACCGCCGCATCCGCCGCCATTCCGCCAGCAGCCTCCACTGCCTCAAACACACGGCTTCCCGCAGGAAGGCTGTAAACCCCCGAAGTCCTCACAGCGCCGCAGACATGTACCTGAATCATCCCTCCAGAATCCGTCTCCACAATAGCTTCCGGCTTTGGGGCCGCCTTCGTCTCCAGGACAGCTTCCTGACTGGTTTCCGTCTGATCTCCTGCGTCCGGCGATAATTCCAAAACCACTGCCTTCTTCTGGCCGCAGCTTAAGGCGCCTGCAAAAAACACCGCCAGAACAAGGGCCGCCATCCATCTTGTAAATTTGTTTTTTTCTTCTTTGTTTCTGTACATGGCATCCTCCTTTTTGTGGGATGCACACATTTCTCACACCTCTTTATTCTACCTGAAACCCCTGTTCTTTACAAGAGCTTACCACTTAAAAATTACAATTCCGACCACACAAATCACCATGCCCAAAAGCTTGTGCCACTCAAAATCCGCCCTCTGTGCGCCAAAAAGCCCAAAGAGTTCAATGACATAGGCCACAGCCACCTGGGCGACCACAATCAACATGGCCGCCCTGGCCGGCCCAAGACTTCCCATCGCCTCAATAACCGTGTAAGTGATAAAGGCTCCCATGACCCCGCCAAGCAGCATATATTTAGGTTCCACCTGCCAAAAGGCCAGGACAGGCTCCCTTCCCGTAAAAAACCAGGCGGCCACGCAGGTCAAAAAGGCGGTCAGCTGGACAAATCCTGCCGCCACCCACACACTGCTCGCCTTGGTCACCTCTGTGTTAAAAACTCCCTGGATGCTCATAAGCGCTCCTGAGAGCAGCGCTATCAATACTCCAAACATAAAATAATCCCTCCGTTTTGGAGGTAGTATAACCGAAAAGGGCCAAACTCATTCAGAATACAGGTTCAATGCAGCTTCGCAAAATACGCCTGCAGCACCCTCTTCACATGCTGATACCTTCTGGCATAGGAATTTTCCACACAGATCAGTTCCATCCCATGAGCCCTGCAGATTCCCTGTTTCTTTTTGACCCGGGCCTGTACTGTCTCCTTTGCGGCGTGCTCCTTTCCGGAAAGCTCAATGACAAGAACCGGCTTTTTCTTCTCTCTGCCGTCTTCATAAACCACAAAATCAAAACACTCTGAATCAGCCAAGCGGCTGTAAGCCGTATGACTCTCAAGCACCTGGGACACAGCCACCTCCTTTTCTACCAAAAACCGGTTCTGGGTCAGCCACATACTGTCCAGAGCATGGTTTAAAGTGGTCAAAAACGCCTCCTCCGTGGCACTGTCAAAAGGCTTGATTCCCAGGGCCCTAGACTTGGTCTGACGAGAAGCCACCTTTGAAGAACCGTTGGTCCGCACATAGCGGATCAGATCATAGAGATCATCCTCCTCGGCCTCCCGGTGAAGCCGCTCCAAATTTTTCAGGCTGGAGAACACCACCAGCTTGTCCATGGCCCGGGATGTGGCCACGTTGATGAGCTCCTGGTTATTTTTCAGCCAGTCATAAGTTCCCCCGTGAGTCTCATCTGTCAGTGCCGTGGAAAACAGCACCACCTGTTTTTCATCTCCCTGAAAGGCATGGACAGTGCCGCAGGAGACATTGCCTATCTGTTCCTCCGAAAGCCGCCTTTCAATCAGATTTTTCTGATTGACAAATGGAGTGATCACACCGATGGTTTTATCCTCATTCTCTTTTGCATACCGCACGATCTCCTCTGCCTCCGCCGGAGACGTGTTTTTCTCCTCTGTCCTCCCGTCCTGGATATCCACATATCCGAGGGGTTCCTCCTCCCGGCTCCCGGAGCAGACCAAAAGTCTGGAATTGTAATATTTCCGGTTATTGAACTCAATGATTTTCCGGTTGCAGCGATAATGATACCGGAGAAGGACTTCATCACTGACGGCATCGCAGGCCAGGTAAACTTTATAGACTGAATTCCCCCGGTAATCGTATTCTTCCGGCACCAAATACTTTTTTCGAAGCCGCCTATTGGCTGCCTCATCCAGAAGGATGACAGGATTTAACTGCTGTGGGTCACCCACCAGCATGAGCCTCTCTCCCCGAAGAATCGGCACCAGAGAAATGGCCGTATTGCACTGGCTGGCCTCATCTATAATGGTCATGTCAAACTGAGGTTTTGGCTCCCCCAGGCGGTAAGCGGAATAGCAGGTTGTTGCGATAATGGGAAAGATGCGCTGAAACCGTTTCAGGTTCGAAGTAAGCTTCAGATATTGATGGAAGGCCTCCAGCCTCTCTTCCTCGTCCTCCATCAGAAGGAGCTCTTTAAATTTTCGGTTTTCCTCCAGATCAATCCGCTTCATATATCTGACCGACACATAATACAGATACTTCTGCAGCTCCTCCTCATCGTCATCCAAAAGCGCCAGCGCGTCCTCATCGGTAATCCTCCCCAGCCGGTCAAGTCCCTTTTTCACCCGTTCCATCTGCCTGCCGCCCAGGTCCGCCTCAAAGGGAATCATCTGCATGGAGGTCCCGTGACTGCGCTGATGCTCGAGCATCCGCTCCAGGGTCTCCTCCCGCTCTTTGAGCTCCAGCCCGGCCTCATACTTTTTTAACAGTTCTGATAGCTTTCTGGCCTTCTTAAGCCTGTCCTCCCTGTTCCGCTCCAGAGTCGTCTCAAACACCTTGAGAGACCTGGTTTCTCCATAAAGTCTCCGGATCCGCCGTAGCGCCTCCCGGACTTTTTCCTGGTTTCCCAGCCGAATCAGCGGAAAAGGAATCTGCCTTCCCTGGTAAGAAAGCCCGGACAGCTTTTCGGCGACTCCGTCGATGGGATGGTTATTGTGGGACACGAACAGGACTGTCTTCTCATTAAAAAATGCCGTGACAATGGTATTGATAATGGTACCCGTCTTTCCTGTTCCCGGCGGCCCCTGTACATAGGCCACCGGATAGGAAATGGCATTGTGGATGGCCAACAGCTGATCCAGATTCACTTTTCTGTTTAACAAAGTGATGGGCTCCGTCCGCCGTCGCCTTCCCCGCTCTAGCAAATCTCCGAAAAAAGCTTTGATTGGGACAGATACCTGGCCATTCTGGTACATTTCCAGAATCGCACTGTATTCTTTATGAAGGTCCAGGGCGGTTTCCATACCAAGACCGATGATGTAGGGCATATCGTCCACCGCCCCCGGCCTCTGAAGCGATCCCATGACTCTATCCTTGATCCGCTCCTCGTGGGTCTCAAAGTCGCCAAGGAGTTCATAGTCCTCTGCATCCAGAAATCTCCGGGCGCTGTATTTCGTCCCGTCCACAGTAAACTCTGTACATACTGTAATATTTTCATCCGGTTTCAGGCAGCGTCCCTTCACATCCAGAGAGAGCCGCCGGTAAGCCAGCACATATAGTCCTCTGGCCGTATGGACGCTTAAGACGTTCATGGCCAGTCTTTGGAGCTGCAGCCTTCTTCCCGCAGTCTCCTCTTTTTTCTCCCGCTCCGCCTTAAGCTGGAATTCCCGGATGACGGTCCTGTACTGTTCCTCATTTAGATGGAAGAGGCCTCCTTCAAAACTTTCTCTGTCAATAGCCTTTACCAGTGCAAAATCCTTCCGGTAAGGAGTTGCATCCATCCGGTTGCAGTCCTCCAGATAATTTAAGATTTTCAAATTGGCCGCATGATCGAACAGTGCCTTGTAGCGGCAGGGGTTTTCTGCGATATCCTTTACCAATACCTGGTTGACAGGACAGTAAGTCCCTTCTAAGATCCTGGAGGACAAAATCGAATCAATGTAGATCCACTCATACTGCTCCAAAGAATACCTCCCCAGGTGGAGTCCTTCCACCGAAAGGCTTCTCCTCTCCGGGTCCAAACTCTGAATACCGATCCAATATCTGGTGATCTGTTCTTTTTTATTCCGATATTCGATGCTCAGCCATCTGCCCTCATGGATGGCTTTAAAAATATCACGGCAGACTGCGTTCATCCATCTGCTCCTTTATCTAAGCTGCACTCTGTGTCCTGTCTGCCAAAACTCAGGTCAGATACTCAAGCCTCCCGGCCTCAATGCCCTGGATTCCCATTCCGGGTTCCTCGGACACGGTGATCCTCTTTTCATCAAACACAGCGCCTCCAATGACCGGATCCTCTCTGCAGAGCACCGGACCGTCCAGATCAATCTTTGTGATAATCTTTTTTGCACAGGCAAGCTCCACCGCCGCATTGACAGAGATTTTTGCCTCCAGCATGCAGCCGATCATGCATTCCACTCCATAGATCTCAGCCGCAGAAGCAATTTTTAAGGCATGATACAATCCGCCGCACTTCATCAGCTTAATATTGATCAGATCAGCCGCCCTCATGGCCATAATCTTCACGGCATCTTCCGGGGAAAATACGCTTTCATCCGCCAAAACCGGCACATAGCTTCGTTCCGTCACATATTTTAAGCCTTCAAAGTCATGGGCGGCCACAGGCTGTTCCACAAACTCGATCTGAAGTCCTTTTTCCTGCATCTGGTTTAAAAGCCGCACTGCCTCTTTGGGCTGCCAGGCCTGATTGGCATCGATCCGAATACAGACATCCATCCCGACAGCTTTCCTGACTGCCAAAAGCCGCTCCACATCTAGGGCCGGATTTACCCCCACCTTCACCTTCAGGCAGTCATATCCCCGCCTGACGGCCTCTATGGCATCCCGGGCCATCTCTTCCGGGGAATTGACACTGATGGTGATGTCTGTCACAATACTCTTCCTGGCTCCCCCAAGGAGCTTATATACCGGAATTTTGTAGAGCTGTCCATAGAGATCCCACAGAGCCATATCCACAGCCGCCTTGGCGCTGGTATTTTTCACGATGCAGGACTGTACTGTCTGCAGCACATCCTCGAAATCGTCCACATCTCTGCCTATAAGACTCTTGCTGATATGGTCCTTGACTGCACCGACGATTGCGCCGGTGGTATCCCCTGTGATTGCCCCTGTAGGCGGCGCCTCCCCGTAACCCACTGCTCCGGTATCCGTGTGAATCTCCACAATCACATCTTCCACACTGTCCACGCTGCGCAGAGCCGTCTTAAAAGGTACCCTGAGCGGGACAGCAATTCTGCCAAGTCTAATCTCTGTAATTTTCATCCCTTGCCTCCACATCTGTTTTTTGGCTGATTTCCTTTTGAAAAAGAGCAGGCTTCCCGGTTAATTCTTCCCTGCCAGCTCGATCATGGCTCCTGCGATGATCTTCGCGTTCTCCATCAGCCGGCTGACGGTAATATACTCATTGGGGCAGTGTTCCGTCACCTCATCCCCGGGGAAAATGGGACCGAAGGCCAGAATATTGGGGATTGCCTTGGCGTATGTGCCGCCGCCGATGGATTTGGGCGCAGACATGTCTCCTGTGGCTTCCCGGTAAACCTTTAACAACGACTGGACCAGACTTGAATCCTCCGGAACATAGAGCTTTTCTTTATGCCACTGCTCTGTCCGGACCCATCCAGCCTCCTCAAATGCCTGCTGCACCTTAGGCTGACAGTCTTTTGCCTCAAAGGTGACTGGATACCGATAATTTAATTTCACCCCCACCTTTGTGTCGTCTCCATAAAGGACTCCCATATTGAAGGTCATATTGCCGGAAATCTCATCTTTCAGATAAGCTCCCAGATTTGTCCCAAAACAATCCATACCGATTTTCTCCGCCAGGAATTTAAGCGCCTGTGCCGCCTCCCCCTCAAAAGGGAGCCCATTCAGATAGATCGCCAGCCTGCCAATGGCATTCTCTCCCTCTTCCGGATGGCTGCCATGGGCCGATACTCCGCGGGCTTCAACTCTCCAGCCGTCCTCGTTTTTTATCACCTGTATTTTCTCTGCTTTTGGCAGTTCATACCCTTTGGGACCGGTTATCTGTGCCATGGCAAAATCAGGTGTCACATTCGCAGCAACGCCGCCCTCCAACCGGACCAGTCTGAAATCTCCGGACTGAGTCATCGTCCGTTCGTATGTCTCATTGATGATTCCTTTTTCTCCGTTAATCAGCGGATATTCCCCGTCCGGTGTAAAACCTGCCGCTGGGATTTCTCCTCCGTGGGCCAGATAATATTCCATGTCTTCTGATCCGGTCTCCTCGTTTGTGCCAAACAAAATGCGGATCCTCCGTTTCAGAGGTATTCCTGCGTCCCGTATGGCTTTCAGTGCGAAAAGGCTTGCCGCCAAGGGCCCTTTGTCGTCAACCGTGCCGCGTCCCACAATCCTGTCCCCGACAGTCCTTGCCTCATACGGCGGATATTCCCAGCCGTCTGCCTCCGGCACCACATCCAGATGGCCCAGAACTGCAATCATCTCCTCTCCTGTCCCATATTCGCACCAACCCACCCGGTCGTCCATGTTGACGGTTTCAAATCCAAGCTCTTTCCCGATCTGAAGCGCTTCCTCCAGACATCTTTGCACACCGATGCCAAAAGGTGTCCCTCCCTCTCCGGTGTTTTCCACACTGCGGATGGTCACTAGACGTTTCAGCGCCCCAATAAGCTCCAGCTCCATAGCTTCCAGTCTTTCTGATACTGTATTCATTGTCCTCCCACTCTTTCTCAGGTATTTTCCAATATTTTACCACAAATATCCGAATTGTAATACACAATCCGAAAAAAACTGCCGCCGTATGGCTTCATACGGCGGCAGTTTTTTTATTATCTCTTATTTGTAATATTTTACCTTGTCTGCATCGTCAAAGAGGTTGATCTTATGACGAACTACTTCATTCATAACCTCGATACATTTAGGATAAATTGCCATGGGCTCACGCAGTCCCATATCCTGAAGCACCTTACGGCACTCCTGATAGAAGGCATCCTTGATATCGCTGGAGATGTTGATCTTGTTGACACCCAGCTTCACGGACTGTGCGATCTCCTCATCAGGATTGCCGGAGCCGCCGTGAAGTACAAGAGGAATGTTTACACTTGCTTTGATTTCTTTCAGTCTGTCCAGAGCCAGCTTCGGTGTTCTGTCCTTGGGATACAGGCCGTGTGCCGTACCGATGGCGATGGCCAGGCAGTCAATATCCGTTTCTTTGATGAAACGCACTGCATCGTCAACCTCTGTATAAATAATCTCCTTGGAACCTGCCTCACCGTAATCGTCAGCCGTGCCGATGGTTCCAAGCTCCGCCTCTACAGATACGTTCACCGGATGAGCAACCTCAACAATCTTCTTCGTAATCGCAATGTTCTCCTCCAGAGAAAGATGGGCGCCGTCGATCATGACAGAGGTGAAACCGTCCTGAATCGCCCGCAGGATCTGCTCGAACTTTGAACCGTGATCCAGATGGATACACACGGGAACTGTTGCCTTGTGCGCTTCTTCGATCACAGCCTTTACAAAGCTGTCCTCCACGAACTCCAACTCGTCAGGATGGATGGCGATGATCACAGGAGCCTGCATCTCTTCGCAGGTGTGCATAACTCCCTTCAGAATCATGTTGCTGCTTACGTTGAAAGCAGGAACAGCAAAATTGTGCTCATTGGCAACTGCCAGCAGATCAGCCATGTTCATTAACATAGTTTACTTCCTCCTAAATTTTCCTTTACCATATGTTTCACTAAGTATCTATGTGTTCATAGTACATCGAATCTGTCATGCTGTCAAGTCCGATTTGTATGTTTTAGAGAAGTTTTTACTACGGCCTTTTTCGAAATTGTATGGATTGTATAAACAGAAGAAATAATATTTCATCTGTCAATTTTATCCCGTTTTTCTTTATAATTATCTGATATCTTTTCGGGCCAACGTATCTCCACCGACATTTCTGTCTCCTGACTGCAGACACACAGGGTATATCCTCCCAAAAGCCTCCTGCTGTAAAATCTTACTCCTTCTGCCTCCCAGCTCAAGGATTCCTGTTCTGCGGGACTGTATTTTCCTGTCTTCCATTCTTCCGGAACCAGACAGAAATTCCCGAAATTTGTGTCGATTCCCTCCCCCGTATATTTCACAAAGCTTTCTTTCGCCGTCCATATCCGGAAAAACCTCTCATAAGATTCTTCCAGCACCCACTCTGCCTCTGCGGGATGAAAAAACCGTTCTGCCATCCTGCCCAGGCGGCAGGCCGCCGCCCTGGCGCTTTCTCCTTTTCGCCTTACATGCTTTTGTATATCTATGCCTACGGCTTGTCCCGAAAAGACACATACCCAAAAACTGCCGCTGTGGCTGATGGAAAAGTGGAGCCCCGGCTGGCCCGGAAAGTAAGGCTTTCCCCGTTTCGTCCGGGCAATTCGCCAGATATCCGATTCCCAAAGATCTGCTCCTGGTGCGGCAGGACTCCCGTCCGCTTTTTTCCCATAGCCAGCCAGGAGGGCCGCCTCCCTCAGCCGCTCCTCCCTAGTCTGTCTGTCGTCGGCCCGGAACACAAAAACAATCAAGACATCGTCTCCTTCCATTCTGCCACCACAGGCCACACATCAGCAGACTCCAGTCCCAGCTTCCAGAAAGCTGCCCCTGCAATCCCATATTCCGTTACTTTTTTAAGCTTCAGCCGGATCGACTCTGCCTCCTCCATCCAGATCCTCCAGGTGGAACCGTCCGCTTCGTACTGTCCATAATACTGCCCCAGCTCCTCCTGCCACTGAGGTGTCACTCCATGTTCCGAGAGAAGCTGTTTCGCTGCATCCATGCCCACTGCTCTGGAGTCCCTGGCATACTGCCCCTCATAGACGGACATCCCATCATCATAAATCTTGGCGTCTGCCGCCGCCCGCTCCTTTGGCGTCTCCTGCCATACCCTCATAAAGAACGGGAGTCCGTTGACCACCTTGTCTGCCGGCACATAGTCCAATGTCGAGCGGATTCCCTCCTCCGAAAATCCGATAGACGCATTGGTTCCTGCGCAGCAGCCCTTATAGTGCTCATCATACCCCATAATAATCACATAGTCAGCCACCTGTCCCTGTTCTCTCAGATTGTACCAGGTACGGCCCCCTGCCGGCACATAGTTGTCAATGGAAAGAGTCAGTCCCCTCAGGCGGCAGGCGATGGAGAGTTCCCGGATAAACTGCAGAAAATGAGGTGCGCTGTCCGACTTGACACTCTCGAAATCCACATTGATCCCATCCAGTCCATACTCGGCGGCCGCCTGCATAAGTCCCTCTGTCAGACGGGTTCTGGCGGCTGTGGAAGACAGAAGCGCAAGATCATCCACATTGGCGTCAAAGTCATCCACAAGCCCCCACACTTTCAGTCCTCTCCCATGGGCTTGTTCCACGTAGTCCCTGTCTGCCAGTGAATTCAAATTCCCCTGATTATCCGCCACAGAAAACCAGGTGGGCGACAGCACATTTAATCCCTCTGTGCCTTCCAGATACTCGGCAAGCTTTCCGTTATCTTCTGCTGAAAACACCTGATGCCAGGCCATGCATACGGTCTCCCCAAGCCCTGACCGGGTGTATTCCGGAAGCTCTGTCCCCGGCGCTCGTTCAACCTCCCTCCTATTCTCTAAATATTTTGTCTTCAGGTACCCCACGAACCCATCTTCTGTGCGCACTCTGGTCCAATCATCCACACTGTCTATAATAAGCAGAGTCTCTCCCTTTCTGGTTTTTGTGAGGATAGGGCTTTTCTTCCCCGCCAAAACCCGGACCGCCGTCTTTCCTGCAGCCTCCGCCTGTTCATAACGGCCTCCTCCCCCGTCCAGAAACACCCTGGCCGGAAGATTTTCTTTTTCATCTGCCGGAAAAGAAGTAATTCTGATCCCGGAAAAAGCTTCCATAAAATCCGTGGAAATATAAAAAATCCCGTTTTCTTCATAATAAAGTTCATAGCCTGCATCCACAGTCTTTCCACCAGCCGTATAAGTATGGGAAGAAGGAGAAATAGCCACTGTCTCGTCAGCCAGTGAATAAAGAAGCAGCCCTTCATCACTATGATACCATTTGCTATCAGCTCCCGCCGCTATTCCTTCCGGCAGATAGGTCCTGCCATTCTTCTCTACAGCCATGCCTTCTGTCTGGAGTCCGTTACAGAAAACCACCGTCGATTCTGCTCCCGCGCCGTAAACCTCTGTATAATCAGCCCAGGCCGTTCCCGGTCCGAATCTCCGGTATAACAGAATCCCCCCTAAAACAACTGCGGCCAGTAACATGAGAAGGACAAACAATCCTGCCCGCGGGCGTTTCCCCCGCTTTCCGGCATTTTGCCTCCGGTTTCCATTCCATTCCTGCGGCCGGTTCCAATTCGGAATCTGCTCCCTGTCCGGGTCTTCCGATGCTCGTCCGGTCCGTCTTTCATAAGTTCTTCGAAGCTCTGTCATATCTGTAACCTCATCTTCCGGTCTGTTCTTTTTGAAGGACCATAACCTGTTTCTTGAGATTCAGTATAACATATTTTTCTGGGGGAAACGGAGAATGATAAAAAAATCAGAGAATTTTAAGAATTAACTTTGTGTGTGAAAAATCATGTACATCCGTCAACTACATAACGATTCAGTTCTTTTTTTCGGCAGTCCGACCGATTTTATCATAGCGTATTTCTTTCAGATTGCCCTTTTCATTCCATATATAATCACCCATATAGCAACCATGCTCCCTGACTGCGCAGGCTGAAGCGATCTGCTCCGGGGAAGACCGTTCCCCAGACAGAGTGATCTCCACGCCTTGTTTCTCATAGCGTTTCATCTGTTTTAAAAGGGTATCGTAGCGCACGCGCTCCTCTTTCGTGAATTTTTTCTTCTTCATAGCCCTTTCTCCTGTTTTTTATAATTTCCTTGGGGAAAATCTGCCCGAACGGGCATACTGAAAAATGTGAAGTGCTGCTTCTTTTTTATCATAATACAAATCCTGTTGATTTTCAAGGGAAAATTTTTTTATTCTTCCTGAAAATCACACTTTACATCTGCGCCCTTATTGTATATACTAAATCCAACTGTAACATATTTTAATATAGGAAGTGATTTCGATTGAAGATAGAAAAAATCAATGAAAACCAGATCCGCTGTACCTTAAACAGCAGTGACCTGACCGACCGGCAGTTAAACCTGGGAGAACTGGCCTATGGCAGCACGCGGGCCCGCAACCTGTTTCGTGAAATGATGCAACAGGCTTTTAATGATTTTGGTTTTGATGCCGAAGACAATCCGCTGATGGTGGAGGCCATTCCTCTCTCCAGTGACAGCATCATGCTGATCATTACAAAAGTAGATGATCCGGAAGAGCTGGATACCCGCTTTGCCAAATTTTCCCCTGGCTCTGAGACGGAAAGCGACAGCCTTCCTGACTCCGGTATGCCTCTGCGCCTGGAGGGAGCGCCTGAACCGGAGCTTATAGCTGGTTCCGAGGAACCGAGAGAAACTTCTGGCGCCGGACTTTTATGGATTTTCCGATTTTCCTCCCTGGAGTCAGTCTCTCAGGCAGCCGAAGTGCTGGCAGAGTCCTTTGACGGTCATAACTGTCTGTACCGGGATCCGGTTTCCAAAAACTATTTCCTGGTCATCAGCCGCCAGGGCTACGGAGAGGAAGACTTTGCCAGAGTCCTCAACACTTTGTCCGAGTTTGGCATTCGGGTGAAAAGCACCTACGCCAGCGAAGCCTATTATCAGGAACATTTCGAGCTGATCATCGACGGACTGGCTCTGCAGATTCTGCGGTCTCTCTGATTGTTATAGCTCCAGTCGGATTCCAAATCTGCCAAGGCCCTCCAAAATAGATTCATATCCTGTCACCTGCACCGTATGGATGCCAAATTCTTCCGCTGCTTCCAGATTGGCCCGAAGATCGTCGAAAAAGACAGATTCTTCCGGACAGATTTGATATCTGGAAAGCAGCGTTTCATAAATTTCAGGCTCCGGCTTGACCTGTTTTTCCTGGTAGGAAATCACCTGCCCGTCTGTATATTCCAGAAAATGAAAATAGGGTTTCCGCTCCTCATAAAAGGCCTTTCCATAATTAGAAAGAATATAAACCCCATATCCCATCTCTTTTAACTGCTTTAACATTCCCGGAGCATAAGCATATTCCTGCACTGCCACGCCGGCTCCCGCGTAAATCCGGCGGATCAGCTCCTCATATCCGGGAGCCTTTTTGCATATGAGATTCAGAAGTTCCTCATCCGGACAAGCCCCCCTGTCTACTTCCTTCCACATGGGACTCATAAACAAAGCCTGTTCCACAATCTCATGCTCTTCTTTCGGAAGTTTCCAGCCCGCCAGATAACCTCTCCAGTTAAAATCCGCCAGTACGTTTCCGATATCAAAAATCAATGTATGTATCATCTTTTCCTCCTGAATATTCCTTTGTGGCCAAAAGCGCCGGAACAATCTTCCGGCGCTCTTTTCCCATATTCTCAGACAAGCGGAATTTTCTTAATAATCTCGCTCCTCCCGGGGCCATTGGACACCATGGTCACCGGCACGCCCAGTTCCCGCTCAATCTCATCAATATAATTCCTGCAGTTTTCCGGAAGCTCCTCGTAGTTCCGAATACCGCGAATATCGCATTTCCAGCCGGGAAGCTTTTTGTAAACCGGCTTGCAGTGCTCCAGCATGGACGTCACCGGGAAATCCCTCAGCACTTTTCCGTCAAACTCATAACCCACACAGATGGGAATCTCATCCAGATATCCCAGCACATCGAGAACCGTCAGGGCGACTTCTGTCGCTCCCTGTACCCGGCAGCCATAACGGCTGGCCACTGCATCAAACCATCCCACTCTTCTGGGCCGTCCTGTGGTCGCACCGTATTCTCCTCCGTCTCCGCCCCGGTCCCTGAGTTCCTGGGCCTCTTCGTCAAAGATTTCGCTGACAAAAGCGCCGGCTCCCACCGCACTGGAATAAGCCTTCACAACCGTTGTGATATTCCCGATCTCATAGGGAGGAATCCCTGCCCCGATGGCGCCGTAGGCCGCCAAAGTGGAGGAGGAGGTCACCATGGGGTAGATCCCGTGGTCCGGATCTTTCAGGGAGCCGAGCTGCCCTTCCAGGAGAATCTTTTTCCCTTCTTTCAACGCCTGGTAAAGATAGGAAGAAACGTCACACACATAAGGCGCAATCATCTCTTTATACTCCATCAAGGTGCTGTAAACTTCCTCTGGCTCAAGGGCCGGCTGATGGTATAAGTTCACCAGCATCACATTTTTCAGAGTACAGACATTTTTCACCTTGTCCTTAAGCGCCTCCGGACAGCCAAACAGTTCGCTGACCTGGAAACCGATCTTCGCATATTTATCGGAATAAAAAGGCGCAATCCCGGACTTTGTAGAGCCAAAAGATTTCCCTGCCAGCCGTGCCTCCTCGCAGGCATCTAAAAGCATATGGTAAGGCATCATAATCTGCGCCCTGTTGGACACAAGGATCTTCGGAGTGGGCACCCCTTTCTCCTCCAGCTCCCTAATCTCCTTTAACAGATACGGAATGTTGAGAGCTACGCCGTTTCCGATGATGCTGGTGGTGTGCCCGTAAAAAACACCAGAGGGAAGCAGATGCAGTGCAAACTTGCCATAATTGTTGATAATGGTATGGCCCGCATTGCTGCCGCCCTGAAACCGGATAATGATATCTGAATCCTCAGCCAGCATATCTGTTATCTTGCCTTTTCCCTCATCACCCCAGTTGGCCCCTACAATTGCTCTTACCA
>JAAWBT010000094.1 GCA_022792835.1 Lachnospiraceae bacterium
ACATCTCAAAGAAATTGAATCTCAGCCTTACGTCCATCAGCAGGTATGTTGACGAGGAGGGGCTTGGGAAGGAACGGTATATGGGGCAGCCGATGCCGAGCAAGGGAAGCGCCCCGGTACCTTCTGTGGCGGTTCTCGGGGCAAACAGCAGATAGAGAGAAAGGAGAAAAACTGGATTTTCCGGAAAAGAAACAGTGCGCACTGTCCAGACGTGGACGAGATGATGAACGAAGAGTTGGTACTTAACAACATGCCCCTGGTAGGGCATATCGCGAAAAAATACTGGAACACAGGATGTGAGTATGAGGACTTGGTGCAGGAAGGCTCCATTGGCCTAATCATGGCGGCAGCGCAGTTTGATCCAGAGTATGGCTGCCGTTTCACCACACTGGCAGGTGTGTATATTGAGAACCGTATCCGGATGTATCTGAGAAGGGAAAAGAAGCATAACCGCTGTGTGATGTCTCTGGATCAGGAAATGACAGAAGACGGGAGAAGGCTGGAAGAGATCATCGGTTTTCAACCGGATGAGTTTGAAGCTGTCTGGAAGTTGGATTATTTGGAGAGGGCAGCAAAGGTTCTGAACAAAGAAGAATGGGAGCTGGTCCGGAGGTATTACATAGACGGGGTAACACAGGCGGAGCTGGCCAGACAATGCAGGATCGGGCAGTCAACGCTGGGGAGGAAACTGCAAAAGATTTTAGCAAAGATGAGACGCGCGGCGGAGTGACCGGATCCGCCGCAGAAACAGATTTAAGGGTAAGGTGATGGGAAATGGAGAAGCATGTGCTTGCGCAGTATGCGGAGCTCCTTAAAGAGCGGGAGGATCTTCGGAGGCGCCTGAGGCGTACAGAAGCAAGGCTTGAGAAGATCGAGAAGGACGGCTGTCTGGTGGCAGACTCCGTGACCTTGGGGAAGCGGGGGAAGAAGCCGTTAGGGACGAAGGTCATCCGTGGGATCCCGTTCCCGGAACTTAAGGAGCTGCATAAGCGGCTGGTCATCCAGAAGGCGCAGATGGAGCAGGCCGAGGCGAAGATCACAGAGAACATACAGGCCGTCGAAGAGTTTATCCAGAGTGTCACGGACAGCCGGATACGCAGGCTTCTCCGCTACCGTTACCTGGACGGCCTTGGCTGGACAGAGGTCGCGATCCGGATGGGAGGGAGGCACACGCCGGAATCGTGCAGGAAGTCTGTTGAGAGGTTTTTGCAGGAAAAATAAAGTTTCTATTGACATTTTGGTGTGACATTTATATAATAATGGTGTGACAACAAAAGGGAGGGTAGAAATGAGTCCAGCAGGTAGACCAAAAGCAGATAATCCGAAGTCAAGCAGATTTAGTGTTCGATTGGATATGGAAACAGAAAAGGAACTTGAGGAATATTGTAAACAACATAATATTTCAAAAGGTGAAGCAATACGTCAGGGAATACATCTGCTTTTAAGCCAAAAGAAAAAGTAGCAGTTGGCAAGTTTGGCGACCTACAACTACTACTTTCTACACCAGAAGTTTCCTTCTATGAAATATTCTATCATGGACAGGGACTTCTTTCAAGAACAAAAATTTGAAAGGAGATTTTATTATGCAAAATTTACAAGTGTTAGAAGTACAGGGGCAACGAGTTTTAACAACACGTCAGCTTGCGACTGCGTATGCAACGGAAGTTAAGGTTATACAAAATAATTTCCGGAGAAACAAGGACAGGTATACCGTTGGGAAGCACTACATTTACATGGACAGAGATGAACTGAGAGAGGTCAAAGCGACATACCCTCAATTTGAGGGGGAGTTAAGTAGAACTTCGAGAGTGAATTTCTGGACAGAGAAAGGTGCCCTGCTCCACGCGAAGTCCCTGAACACGGATAAGGCGTGGGAGGTGTATGATTACCTGGTGGATTTTTATTTCAGGGCGAAAGAAACTCCTGCGGAGAAGAAGGAAGTTGTTCCGGTAACAACCGAAACAGAGCCCCTGAAGGAAGAACTTCCTGATAAAACAGAGTGTTCGGAGGCGATTGGCATTTTCAAGCTGCTTATGAGGGCGGCGGAAGCACGTGGGATCCAAGTTAAGACCAAACCTATTCAGATTTATAAAAGCGTGCTGAACAAAAAACGGATCGCAATAAGAAAAGGTCTTCCTTTGGAAGAAGTGAATTTCGAGATCGCTTTTGAACTTTTCCACCATGATGTAAATTACGACAAGGGGAACCTGATAGACACGCCTCTGGCCGGATATTACAATTCTCAGGCGGAACGGGCAGCGAAGCTTATCATTTCTTTGCTGAATGAAAGAATTGCATAAAGAATAAATGTATCTTGTAATTGAAAACCGCATATGCTATAATGCCTGTAGGCAAAAACGAAGCGAGTGTTTCCATGTAGCACGACAGTGAAAACCCCCAGAGCGGCAACTCCGGGGGTTTTCTATTCCTAATTTTTGCGGTGGGAAGGCTTAACCCCACAGGCTGGTTACCGACTATTCATCGCTGTCCAACCATTTGATGATGTAGTGGCAGGTTACACCAGCCGCGACAGCG
This sequence comes from Lachnospiraceae bacterium, assembly GCA_022792835.1. GTDB lineage: Bacteria > Bacillota > Clostridia > Lachnospirales > Lachnospiraceae > Lientehia. Next base: position 2,536 of record JAAWBT010000094.1, read on the forward strand.
ACTAAAAACGAAGCAAATATATCCATGATAGCACACCTCCCTTCCGTACCAGTCTAGGAGGCGGTAACGTATCAATCATATCACACATTTCTACACAATTCTACATTTGCCCAGAGAATAAAAAAATAAAGTTTGTCCGAAATGTCCGTTTTTTTATGTTAGAATTTAAACTGCGGGAAGCGAATCACACAGACGGCTTTTTCTTCCTGCCTCCTCCCTTAAATATTTTGTTTCCGGCAGGACGCCTTGCAAATGCGCAAGGCGTTTTGTCGTGGGAGGAAAATGCGGGAAGGGAACGGGCGCGGGATCGGACAGGGGGGAATTCCATATCCCCCCCTGACCAGCGGGAGGAGGAAAATGCAGGCAACGGAGGAATGGATCAAAGAACTGATTGTAAAGGGAGACATGCATTCCTTTTATGCCTCTTCTGCATGGACAGCCCTGGCGGCCAGAGTGCGGGAGCAGCAGCATAATGAATGCCAGAGGTGCAAGAACCGGGGCTATTATGTTCCCTGTGATGTGGTACATCATAAGCAGTATGTGAAGAAAAGGCCGGATATGGCGTTAGATGAGGGAAACCTGGAATGTCTTTGCAGGGAATGCCACGAGGAAGAGCATAAAAGGAAAAGGCCTATGCTGAACGAAGAGAAGTGGTGACACCCCCCGGTAGAAAAAACGAAAAAATCCGGGCGGCTTCTGACCGGGGCAAGCCCGGACAACGGAACTCTTCGCGCGCGTGAGAGAAAAATGGGGAGGCGGCAGGATGGGAAAGAGTAAACTGGAACAGTCTTTGATCAGACAGCTGCAGGAGAAAGGTGCGGATGTCGCGCATTTCCGTTCGCTGATCAGGGATTACATCTGGATGAACAGCCAGGTACAGGCCATGAAGAGAAGTATCCGGAAAGAGGGACGGACTTACCAGGCTGTGTCCGCGGCAGGGAAAGCGTATGAGAAGGAAAATCCGGCGGTTAAAAATCTGATTCTCTACAGCCGGCAAATGATCGCGATCCTGCGGGAAATGGGACTGACGACAGAGAATGCCGTCAGCGAAGAGGATGATGAATTGTGAGGATATTCGTGCATATCTGGATATGATCGCCGCGGAAGAATATCCGGTATGCAGAGAGCAGAAGCTGCTTCGTGACCATGTCAAAGAGGCCTTTCAAACAGAGGATCTGCTGGTGGATGAAGAACAGCTGGAAAAATACATGAACCTGCAGAAATATTTCTCCTACGAATTGTTCCCATGGGAGAAATTTCTATTTACGGTGCATAACTGTGTATACAAAGCGAATGGAAGACTTCGATGGCCGGATCTGTTCTGCATGGTGGGCCGGGGAGCTGGAAAAAACGGATATCTGGCATTTGAAGATTTTGCGCTGCTGACGCCGGTGAATGGGGTGGAGGAGTATCACATTGATATCTTCGCGAACAGCGAAGACCAGGCAGAAACGACTTTTAAGGACATCTATAACGTACTGGAAAAGCATAAGCAGAAACTTTCGAGGCATTTCTACTGGAACAAGGAGATTATAAGGAACCTGAAAACAAGGTCCGAACTTAAATTCCGGACATCCAACGCAAAGACGAAGGATGGCGGGCGACCGGGAAAGGTTGATTTTGATGAATACCATCAGTATGAAAATTACAAGACCATTGAAGTGGCGGAGACCGGGCTAGGAAAAAAAACTTTTTCAAGAAAAACGATTATCACCACAAACGGAACGATCCGGGACGGGCCCCTGGACCACATGCTCGAACGGGCGGAGGGGATCCTTTCCGGAAAACTTCCGGATAACGGCCTCTTCCCATTTATCTGCCGCCTGGACAGGAAAGAGGAGGTGGATGATAAGCGGTCATGGCATAAGGCCAATCCTTCCCTGCGGTATTTCCCAGAGCTTCAGGACCGGATGGCACGGGAGTATGAAGACTATAAGCTGGACAAAATAGGAAATTCTTCTTTTGTGACACGGAGGATGAACCTATCCCAGGGGGCTGCAGAGGCAGAGGTCACCGAATGGAAGAACCTCCTGGCAGCCAGCCGGGAGCTTCCAGACCTGGAAGGTCGCACCTGCATGGCAGGAATTGACTACGCAAGCACAACCGATTTTGTTGCGGCCGGACTGCTGTTTGAGGTGGAAGATTTCTGGTACTGGATCACTCATACATGGGTATGTAGGAATCAGGCTTCTCTTTCCAGGATAAGGTTTCCGCTGGAGGAAGCGGCGGCGAAGGGACTCCTGACTTTTGTGGATCAGGTGGAGATCCCGCCGGAACTTCCGGCCTTGTGGCTGGAGGAGAAGGCGGAGAAGTATAGCATTGCCGGCCTGGCCATAGACAAATACCGCTATACGCTTCTGAGTAAAGCGCTGCGGTATGCAGGGTTTAACGCGGACAAAAGCGGGGCGGGCAATATAAAACTGGTGCGTCCCTCAGACATTATGCAGATAGCACCGACAATTACCAGCCAGTTTGCGAACCAGAGGATCATATGGGAAGATAATCCTCTTATGCGGTGGTACACCAACAACGCAAAACAGATGATGGATTCCAAAGGAAATATTACTTACGGGAAAATTGAACCAAAATCCCGGAAAACGGATGGATTTATGGCGTTGGTCATGGCGGCTACACGGATTGGAGAGATCAGCGGATGGAATAACGATGACCAGGAGAATGGATTTGAAGAGGTATATACGTTTTAGGAGGGAACTATGGGAAGCTTTACAAGATGGCTTTCCGGGCTATTCGGGAAAGAGGCAGCAGAAATTATAGAATCCGGGAGACTGCGGGAAGAGGCGGCAGAAGGCCTCTCCCTCAAACGGATTGCGATCCAGACGGCCGCGGGCTATATTTCTTCCGCGGTGAGCCAGTGTGATTTCCGGACATTTCTGGACGGGGAAGAGAAGAAGGGGGAAGAATTTTTTCTATGGAATTACTCCCCGAACCCCAACCAGAACAGCACGCAGTTTCTGCAGGAGCTAACGGAAAAACTGATCTATGACAATGAGGTCCTGGTGATCGAAGAGAAGGGAAGCCTGTATGTTGCGGACACATTCGGAACGCAGGAAGATGGTATGAAGGAATGGATGTTCACCGGAATTTCTGTGGCGGGAGAAGCCGTGGGGGATAAAAGGGCAGGAGATGTCCTGTATTTCCGAATGAATAATGAGGATATCCGACCGCTTCTGGAGGAGGTGTGCAGACAGTATGAAGAGGTCATACAATCAGCAGTCAGCTGCTACGAACGGGCGGGGGCGGACAAAGGGATTTTGAAGGTCCAGTCCTTGGCGAGAGGGAAACTTAAAGACTACGATGAAATCAAAAGGGATCTTTTAAACCACAGGTTCCGGGATTTTTTCAGCAGGCGGAATGCGGTACTGCCCTTATATGATGGATTTGAGTATACGCCGCACACCAGAAGCCTTCGGAACACAAGTGAAGTGGTCGATGTAAAAACCCTGTCGGATGAGATCTACAACCGTGTCGGCCAGGCATTCCGGATCGCTCCGGCTATGCTTCGGGGAGAAGTGGAGAATACTGAAAAGGCTGCCGACAATTTTATTAAATTTGGTGTCCGCCCGATCTGTAACCTGCTGGAGGAGGAGATTACCCGAAAACGGTATGGGAAAAAAGCGTTTGAGAAGGGGAGCTATCTGCTGGTCGACCCGTCGGGCCTTGAGATCGGCAGCGTATTTGCAGCAGCAGAAAAGATCGACAAGCTGATCAGCTGCGGGACCTACAGCATTGATGAGGTTCGGAGCAAAATCGGGGAACCGGTTTTAGGAACAGAAGAATCACAGAAGCATTTTATCACAAAAAATTATGAAGCATTGACAGGAGGGAGTAAAGGAGATGAAAACTAACCGGTATTTCATGGCGGCCCAGAACGAAAATATCCTGGATATTCTGATCTATGGAGATATCACAAGCTGGGAGTGGGTCGAAAGCGATATCTCTAGCTACACACTGGCAAAACTGATTAGCGAAAGCCAGGCAGAAAGGATCAACGTCAACATCAATTCTTATGGAGGGGAGGCGGCAGAAGGACTTGCCATATACAACGCCTTAAAAAATCACCCGGCGCGGGTAGTCACGAGATGTGACGGCTTTGCCTGTTCCGCGGCCTCTGTCGTGTTCATGGCAGGCGAGGAACGGATCATGAACGAGGCCAGTCTTCTGATGATCCACAACGCGGGAGGTTATGTCAGAGGGAATGCCGCGGAGCTTAGAAAAGCGGCGGATGATCTGGATAAAATATCAAAGGCGGCGGCGAATACTTACCGGGCAGTCATGACAATTTCGGAAGAGACGCTTGACGCTATGCTGGAGGGAGAAGAGTGGATCCTGCCGGAAGAGGCGATCTCCTATGGTTTCGCCACGAAGATCCGGAAAGTCGGAGAACCCGGAAAGCCCATGTATTCGGCAAGGGGAACAGTATTTGCAAAGTTGGTTTCTGAAAAACGGAAGGGAGGGGAAGAGAACCCCTTGGTACCGGAAAACGGGGAAGCTGCCCCGCAGGCAGAAGGGGGATTTCAGAAACTGTTCCATACATTTAAAGAAAGAGAGGACTGAAACATGAGATCAAAGGACTTGATTGAACAGGCAAGACAGAAGTTTGCAGGGGAATTTCTCCAGGCGGTCCAGGAAGGCAATGAAAATGCCCTGGCGGATTCGGTTGCAGAGTTTTCCACACAGATCCAGGAGGCGCTTATGGAGGAAGCGGCAGACTCCAGACAGGATACGGCGGCGCTAGTCGCCAGAGGCGCGAGGGTACTGACCCGGGAGGAGACAAAGTATTATCAGGCGCTGGCAGGCGCGATGAGCGCTCCTGATGTAAAACTGGCGATCACCAATATGGATATTGCGATGCCAGAGACCATCATTGATGCAGTTATGGAGGATATCTCCAGCCAGTTTCCGCTGCTTGATGCCATTGACTTCAGGAATACCACAGCGGTTACAAAATGGTTCTACAATTCCCAGGGGACGCAGCAGGCGGTATGGGGCGCGCTGGGGACGGAGATCACAAAAGAGCTGTCCGGCGCGATCAAAGAGATGGATCTGACCATGTGCAAGCTGACGGCCTATATGTGTGCGAGTAAAGACTTCCTGAAGCTGGGCCCGGCCTGGCTGGACCGCTACATCCGGGCAGTCCTTGCAGAGGCGAACGGCCTTGCTTTGGAGGAGGCAATCGCAGACGGGGACGGGGCTGCAAAACCGATCGGTATGACCAGAGATCTGAGCAAAGGAACCACGTCCGACGGTGTAACCACATACGCAAGAAAAACAGCCAAAAAAGTGACCGTGCTGGATCCGGCCACTTATGGGGCCATCTTGGCGGAGCTGACTGTTTCGCCATCTGGCCGGAAGCGGGCGGTGAATGGGGTGATCATGGTGGTAAATCCGAAAGACTATCTCACAAAGGTCATGCCGGCCACAACGATCCTGACGCCGCAGGGAACCTATGTGAGTGATATCCTTCCCTTCCCCACCAAAGTGATCCAGAGTGTCGGAATTCCAGAGGGAAAGGCGGCTGTAGGCCTTGCAAAGCGGTATTTTGCAGGAATGGGAACCAGCCGGAACGGATTCATCGAATATTCGGACCACGTGCAGTTTTTAGAGGATAACCGGATCTATACCACCCATTTATACGGAAACGGGAGGCCACTGGATAACAACGCCTTTGTGCTTCTGGACATTTCCGGACTGGAGACACCTACATTTACGGTCAAGACAATCGGAAATACAGAGGCAACAACGGTACCGGAAGAGCAGGGAACAACAAAGTAGAGGGGAGGAGCAGACATGAGGGAGGAATTGCTGGAGGAATTGAAGCGGTACCTGCCCATTGCCTATGACGATGAGGAAACCGATGCGTTTTTGGAGAGCGTGCTGGAACGAGGGAAAGCAATTCTTGATGATTATGCGGGAACACCTCAGGATTACGGAAGGGAGGGGCTGGCCAAACAGCTCCTCTTTGACTTTTGCAGGTATGTCCGTTCTCACGCGGAGGAAATGTTTGAGATCAATTTCCGCAGGGATTTAATTGCACTGCGGGAAACAGCGGAAAGGGAGTATTATGAAGATCAGGACACCGACAGAATTTCAGACCTTTAATGACGGGATCTGCCGGATCTTTTCCGTGGAAAATATTGCTGCCTCCGGGGATTTGCCGAAAGAGGGACGGAAAGAGAAATTCGGGAGAGTCCCTTATGAGAGACGGACGGTAGGGTGCCAGAGGTTTTATGCCGCGAAGCAGGCGGCAGTAAAGGTAGAAGAGCTGATCCGGATCCCGCAGACGGGAAAAATCTCCACACAGGACCTATGCATGATAGAAGGGAGGCTGTACCGGATACGTCAGGTGCAGCAGATCATGGACACCATGCCGGAAGCGACGGACCTGTCACTGGAGCGATTGGAGGAAGAGTATGAGCCTAAAGGAATTTCGTGACATGCTTCTTACTGTGACCGGCCGGGTATATCATTACCAGGCGGCGAAAGAGGGAGGGGATGCATATTTGGTTTGGCAGGAGGTCGGAGGAAGGGCACTGGCAGCGTCAGACAGACGGAAGGAGGTCATTCGGGAGGTCCAGGTAGAATTTTATACTTCCGTAGAATTTGACCCTCTTCTGGAGCGCCTCATGGAGGTCCTGGAGGCGCATGAGATCGCTTTTGAGGAGCCTGTATCCGGGTTTGATCCGGATACAGGAAAAATTCGACATATCCTTGAATGCGAGGCTGTGTGATGACCGGGCTGGATTTTTCAGATCTGGACGCCTTTATCCGGGATCTGAGTGAAATCGCGGAGCTGCCGGATGAAACGGCGGGAGAGCTCCTGCAGGCGCAGGCAGAGATTGTTGTGGAAGCACAGAAACGCTCTGCAGCGGCGCATGGACTTGTGGACAGTGGGCAGCTGCAGGAATCCATCCGTGCGGATAAAAAAATGAAGGCAAAAAGCGGTACCCGATATGTAGAGGTCTATCCGAGAGGGAAACGTAAGAAACGGACACGTTACAGAATGTCGAAGGGAGACCGGGAAGCAGGGAAGTCCAGAGCGGTCACAAATTCAGAAGTGGCTTTTATTCATGAATATGGCGCGCCAGGGAAACACATAAAAGCAAAGCAATGGATCAAAAAAGCAAACGAAGGGGCGGCGGACCAGGCACTGGAGGCCGCCGCTGCCGTGTATAACCAGTATTTAAAAAATAAAAATCTATAGGAGGAATGGAACTATGGCAGCATTTGGAGCAAAGTATATCAATTTTGCACCGATTACGGAGGAACCGAAAGGAAGCCTGCCGGTATATGGAGAGCGGGTAAAGATCGGGGAGCTGGTAAAAGCGGATCTGACGGTCAATATCTCTACCGGAGAGCTTTACGCCGACAACCGGCTGAAAGAAAAGGCAGATGAATTTATCAGCGGAAGCCTTGCGGTGGAAGTGGATGATATGACAAAAGAAATCGAGGCCGGTGTTTACGGGGCAACGTACAAAGAGGGGGAAATCATAGACAATTCCGAAGACAACGTGCCGTACGGCGGACTGGGCTATTATAAGACTCTGCAGAGGGATGGAGCCAGGGTTTATGAAGCGTATTACTACCCAAAGGTGAAGGCAGTGCTGGGCACAGACAGCGCGGCGACTAAGGGAAGCAGCATTACCTTTACGACGAAAGCGCTTACTTTTACGGTCCATGAACCGGATACAGGAGACTGGAGATACCGGAAGGAGTTTTCAGATGAAGCGGAGGCAGCGGCTTATGTGGACGGGAAACTGGGAAATGCGCCGGAAGGGGCAGAAAATCAGAGGGCTGGACAGGAAGAAACCGTATAAAAAGCAGTTTCCTTCTGAAAAGCAGAGAGGAAGAAAGGGAACAGGCTATGTTTGCAAAAACAGTACCGGTGGCATTTGGTAAAAAACAGTATCATCTGGCGTATAATGCCTGGGCAATGTTCCGGATCCAGGACTTGTCAGAGGAAAAAGAAGTCATGGAGATCCTGGCGGCCAGGGGGATCGGGGACTTTTCCCTGTTCTGCAAGGCAGCCGGAATTATGTCTGAGGCGGCGGAACGGATCCGGAGATATGAAGGAGAAAGAGAGCAGGATACACTTGCGGAAGAAGAGATTTTCAATACGGCACAGCCGATAGACATTCTGGAGCTGAAACGGGCAATGCTGGAGGCAGTGGCGTATGGATATGGACGGGAGTTAGGCGGGGAGGAAGAGATTGATCTTGGCCTTGCAGAACTGCAAAAAAAAACAGGCTGACCCGCGCAGAATTTCTGGCGGCCGCCATGCAAAGCGGGCTGAGCGTGAAAGAGACGGAGCTGATAGCGCCGGGAAGGGTTTTTGATCTGGTAAAACTGCGTTTTTCTGGAAAAAAAACTGCCGGTTCATAACGAAGGAGGGGGCGCTGCCCCCTCCGTTCTATTCATCATCAGCCGGCAGCTCTTCTGGAAGGATTTCTCCGTTTTTGATCTTTTTACGGATGGCGGCATTGAGTTCGGCACATGCACGCCGATATTCCGGGCTTCCGGGAGCCGCTTCAGAATCCGGTTTAAGATTATGCTGAAAGATATAATGGTTTGCCTGAATGATATAGGTGCGTTCACGGAGCTCTTTCTGCTTTTTCAAGTATCTGGATATCGGGGCGATAAACACACAATAAAATACACCGATGCCAACAAGAAGCCAGATCAAAAATCCGGTCGGACCTGTAAAAATCGAATACATAGAATCATCTCCTTATAGAGAGAGTATCACGGAAAGCACGGAAATGTCAAGGAAAACGGGGGAAGGAAATGGCGACACGGGAATTAAAGACGAAGATTATTCTGGCCGGAGAGTCGGAGTACAATAAAAAACTGGCAGATATCAACAGGGAATGCCGGCTGTGGCAGTCCAACCTGGAAAAAGTAAAGAGCGCCCAGGATGGCCAGGCGAATTCTGCGAAGGCACTGAGGGAAAAGATCGAGGCCCTCAGGCAGGTGCAGGGAAAATTAAACGAAAAGCTGGAAGCGGCGAAGGCGGGGCTTAGCAATGCGGAAGCCAATCAGAAGAAATATGCGGCAGAGGTTTCCAGGACGAAGGAAAAGCTGGAGCAGGCCTCAAAAAGACAGAGCGAGCTGGGGGAAGTGACGGAGGAAACCGCACAAGAGCATAAAAAGCTGGCGGAAGAAATTGAGAAATACCGGAAGGAGCTGGAACAGGCAGAGTCAGGCCAGAAAAAGGCGGAAGAAAGTATCACAAACTGGGGGATAAAAGTCAATAAAGCGGAAACGGAACTGAACAGCCTGAGCCAGGAACTGAAAGAAAACGAAGGATATTTAAAGGAGGCCGATACAAGTGCGGACCAGTGCGCAAAGAGCATTGACGAATATGGAAAGAAAGTAAAAACAGCGGCAGAAAGATCGGATGAGTTCGGGGAGCGGTCAAGCGGGGCGGTTGAGGCTCTTGCGGCGGCTATGGCTGCTTCCGGGCTTAAAAATGCCATGGAGGAGATCACAGAGGCACTGACCGAATGTGTAGAGGCGTCTGCCCGCTTTGAGACAGCAATGGCGAAAGTTGGAACGATCGCAAATACCGCGGCGGTCCCCATGGAACAGCTGCAGGGGCAGATTCTTCAGGTATCCGGAGAAATGGGGATTGCCGCCTCAGAGATTGCGGAAGCCACCTATGGAGCGATTTCAGCAAGTGTTGATACGGCGGAGTCTGTCCGTTTTGTGGAAAAGGCGGCAAAGCTGGCGGCAGGAGGCTTTACGGACAATGCAACGGCGGTGGATATTCTTTCTACAGCGATCAATGCCTATGGCCTGGAAGCCAGTGCGGCGTCCCAGGTATCGGATTATCTGATTATGACTCAGAACCTGGGCAAAACCACGGTGAATGAGCTGGCTTCCAGCATGGGGAAAGTGATCCCAATCGCGGCGGCTTACCATGTGGAGATGGACAACCTGTCCGCAGCCTATTCCCTCCTTACCATGAACGGGATTGCGACGGCCGAATCCACGACCTATCTGAAATCCATGCTGAATGAGTTAGGGGATTCCGGAAGCTCGGTGTCCAAAATCCTCCAGGATAAAACGGGGAGCTCTTTCGGCACCCTGATGAAGCGTGGGATGTCTCTGGGGGATATCATGGAGATTCTGGGAGACAGTGTAGAGGGGGATGCCGGAAAGTTCAATGAATTGTGGAGCAGTTCTGAAGCGGGAGTGGGGGCGCTTTCCCTTTTAAATGCGGGGGCGGAAAAATACAATTCTGTGCTGGGAAAAATGCAGGACAGCACAGGGGCAGCGGATAAAGCCTTTGAAAAGATGGCGGATACGGCTGAGTTCGCCAGGGCAAGGATGGATACCGCATTTGAAAATCTGAAAGTCACCGTGGGGGATCAGCTGGCCCCCGCTTTCAAGAAGCTCAACGAGACAGGAACGGAGCTTTTGGAATGGGCGGCAGATTTTATCGGGGAACATAAGGAGATCGTGCCGCTGATCGGGGCAGTGGCGGCGGCCCTGGGGGTCCTGACGACGGCGGTCGGCGGCTATGCGATGGCCACGGAACTGCTGATTCCATTGATTACCAAATTTGGCGCGGCACTGTCGGCAAACCCGATCGGGCTGGCGGCAGTGGCCGTTACAACCCTGACAGCGGCGCTCGGCACCTTTATCACGTTGTCTGGTGGCGCAGAATCAGAAGCAGATAAGCTGGTAGAAAAGACAAAAGAATTAAAAAAGGCTGTTGATGAAACAACCGAAGAGTATGATGCCCAACGGGCACAGCTTCAGGACAATGCAGCTATACAGAAGGATATGGCTGCCCGTTTAGAAATGCTCATAAAGACAGAGGGAAGGACAGAAGCCGGGAAAAAGAAGATTCTGGAACTGGTGGACCAGCTGAATGCCAACATTCCAGAATTATCCCTTGCCTATGATGAGCAGGCAAACTCCATCAACCTGACAACGGATGCCATTGAGCGGATGATTGAGGCGCACCGCACGGAAGCTGAGTTTGAGGGTCATCTGGAGGAACGGACAGAATTACTGAAAAAGAAGACAGAAGCGACTGAGGACGCAAAGGAGGCGGAAGAAGAACTTGCCAAAGCGGAAGCAGAGCTTCAGGATCTCTATGAAAGCGGGGCAGATACGTGGGATCAGAGCGGGAACCTGATTGACAACCAGCGGATTCTTGTCATGGATTTAAAATCCGCTTATGAGGACGCGACACAAGCCGTTGCGGATATCGAAGCCCAGATTTCCGAATCTACTGAGTACATCGAAGATTATACTGCTGCACAGAGCGGGCTCAGTGAAGAAACGCTCAGGTACCGGGACAGCATACTGGAAACAGCAAAAGCCCAGGGGATCAGCGGAGAAGATTACGAGGCCTTAAGGGAAAAGATTATTGCCCTGGATGAGCAGTACATCGAATTTGTTTCCGAGCAGGAGAATCGGATTGAAGAGATCAAAGCGCAGCAGGAGGAGCTGCAGGCGGCGTATGACGAAACTTATCAGAATGTGAGAGAAAACCTGGACAATGAAATGGAACTGTTCCGGACCATGAGCATAGAGGCGGATCAGAGTATTCAGGATCTGATCAAGAGCCTGGACAGCCAGATCGCCTATATGGATAATTATGCGGAGAATATCAAACGGGCCATGGAATTGGGAGTGGATCAGGGACTGATCGCCAAGCTGTCAGACGGCTCTGAAGAATCCGCAAAAATCCTGCAGGCCATTGTGAACGACGGAGGGGAACATGTCGGGGAGCTGAATGAAAAACTGAGGATGGTGGAAAAGGGAAAGGAAGCATTTTCCGGCCAGGTTGCGCAGATGCAGACAAATTTCTCAGAATCCTGGAATGCGATGCAGTCAGAGTTATCCAGGAACATCACAGAAATGAACCGGGCAGAAGAGACCTATCAGGCAGGTCTCGATACAGTTGAGGGGTATATCCGGGGCTCTGCCTCCCAGAAAGGCCGGCTTGCCGCGGTTTATGAGGGGTTGGCAGCCATGGCGATTGCTGCGGCAAAAAGGAAGCTAAATCAGCATTCCCCGTCCAAAGAATTTGAGGAAATCGGCGCCAACAATGTTGAAGGAGATATTCGTGGGGCGGAAAAAAAGAGGAAGAGACTGGAAGCTGTTTACGCGGACACAGCACAGGCTGCCATTGGGGCCTATGAGGGGAAAGCGGAAGAGATGGCCAGGGAGATAGAGGAAAAGCAGTACGTCAGTTACACATCCACAGCGGATATCCAGAATATTTCCTATGCAAACAAGATAGAGAATCCAGCCGGGGGACCGGCTGCAGTGCAGGGGGAAGAAACTGGGGAGTTGCTGCAGGTCTGCCTTTCCTATCTGCCCTATCTGGAGCAGATGGCACAGACTTACGGCCAGATTTACATGGATCCCAGGAAGACGTCCGGAGTGCTGGCGCCTTTTATGAACCGGGATCTGATGGCATTGAGGAGGTAACTATGTACGGGATGACGATAAAAAAGGTGAAAACCGGGGAGGAAAACCCTCTTTCCGACTGGGGGCTGGCGCTGGAGAATGCTATGCCCCAGGAAACCCCGGAAGTTAAGACTTACCGCATAGATGTTCCGGGAGCCCACGGGATCCTGGACCTGTCGGAGGGCCTGTGGGGATTACGGTTCGAGAACCGGAAGCTTCCCTTCGTCCTGGGCGGCCTGCGTGAGAAAAAGCGGTGGCCCTCGGTATACTCTGCATTTCTGAACGCATACCATGGGCAGCAGGTAGAGATTACCCTGGACATTGATCCAAACTGGTGCTATAAAGGCCGATTTTATGTGAAAGGATCTCTGGCGCGGACGGCAAGGATCGGGAAAATGGAGTGTGAGCTGGACGCGGACCCGTTCAAGTATGGAAAGCAGTCCAGCCTGGAGCCCTGGAAGTGGGATTCCTTCTCCTTTGTGAACGGGGTGATCCGGAACTACGGAAACATTGAGGTAAACGGATCTCTGGAATTTCCCGTGATCGGCGGTGAGCACAACGTGACCCCGGCGTTCCTGCTTCTCTCGGGGACGGTAAACGTATCTTTCCGGGGAATTACCCATGAGATGGTAAACGGCCGGAACACATTTTACGATTTTGACCTGGAGCCTGGCCGGAATCTTTTCTCATTTACCGGATCCGGCCGGGTGGCCATTGATTTTAAGGAGGTAAGCCTGTAATGTACAGTGTGACTTATGGCGGAAAACTAATTTACCGATCAGGGAGCAATGAACTCCAGGCCTATGGCCTGCATCTGGCAGAAAGGGAAAGCCGGCCGTCTGAATTTTCCTTCCAGGTGCCGGCCGGGAATCCGCGTGGAGGGGATCTGGAGGCCAGAAAAGCAGAAGTTGTGACCTACGACAGCCGGGATGGGCTTCTGGCAGAGGAGTATGAGATTTTCCGGGGAAAGATCACCCGGATCGAGACGGATTTCCAGGACGGGAAGCAGGTGGAATGTACAGGCGTGCTGGATTATCTGAAAAACAGTGTGCAGAGGCAGTCGGAGCATCATAACGAGACGGTGGCCCAATTCCTATCGTACCTTCTGGATCGGCATAACGAGCAGGTATCTGAAGAGGAGAGGATCTTCCTAGGGGCCGTGACGGTTCGGGATTCCAATGACAGCGTTTACCGGTATACCAACTACGAGACGACTCTGGAATGTATCGAAAAGAAACTCTTAGACAAGCTGGGGGGACACCTGGAGCTGAGGCGGTCGGGCGGGAAAAACTATCTGGACTACCTGGCGGAATACCGGAACACAGGCAGCCAGCCGGTGGAGTTTGGTCGGAACCTCCTGGATTTTTCCAAAAACATGGATGGATCAGAAATCTATACGATGTGCCTCCCGCTGGGGGCCAGGCTGGAGGAGAGCCCGATCGAGGCCCTGGACGCTTACCTTACCATCGAATCGGTAAACGGAGGGAAGGATTACGTGGAGAATCCGGAATCCATTGCCGTATACGGCAGGAGAGTGAAAGTGGTGTCCTGGGACGATGTTACCATTCCGGAAAATCTGAAACGGAAGGCGGAGGAATGGCTGGTGTCGAGCCAGTATGCGAATCTGTCCCTGGAAGTAACGGCGATTGACCTCTCCATGGCCGGAGAGGAGTTTGAGAGCTTCCGGGTGGGGGACGAAACCCTGGTATACAGCAGGCCGCATGGCCTGAACCGGAGGTTCCCGATCACAGCCAGAGACCGGTACTTTGACCATCCGGAGAAGAATACCATCACCCTGGGGAAAACGATTGTGGGAGGGATCGTGGGGAGCCTGCAGTCCGGACAGGAGGAAGCCAGGGACCGTCTGTCAAAAATCCTGTCCAACAATCAACTCCTTGCCATGGCGAAGAACAACGCGACCCAGCTGATCACCGCGGCGATGAACGGGTATGTAGTGACCTCTCCGGACGAGATCCTGATCATGGACACGCCGAAGAAAGAGACTGCAAAACGGGTCTGGAGATGGAATCTTGCGGGCCTTGGATACTCAAAAAATGGCTATGAAGGGCCTTACGAAACGGCCATGACCATGGACGGGGCCATCGTGGCGGATTTCATTACGGCCGGAGTTTTAAGAGGAATCATCATAAAAAGCTTCCGGGAAGAATTTTATGGGGAATACGGGACAGAGATCCAATCCGGAAAAATCATCGAGTGGGCAAACGGGACGAAGTTAGCAGAGTTGACGATGAAAGGGGATTTCAGCAAAAGGCCAGAGCTTAGAGACATCGCCCTTGCCATCGTAAACTCAGCGAAAGCGGGAGGATTTTCGATTGAATTCCGAGACGACAATGCAGAGGACCGGAAGAATTATATGGCAGTGAAATTTGAGTGTGAAGACGGAGAAAAATCGAAACAGAAATCCACATTTTACAGAAGACAGGACTTTTACGGGAAGCAGTATTTTTACGGGGAGCCGGAATTCAATGGCGAAGCAAAGTTTAAAAATAAAACCGCATTTGAGCACTATGTCGATCTGAAGTATGGACTGCGTTTGTATAATGCAGCCGGGACTTTCCGCGGAAGGCTGGCCTTAACTGGAGACAACGGTGATGTGATCCTGGCGGGGTTGAGCGGCAAAAATAAAGCGGCCCTTGGATACGCAGAGAGTGAAACCGGCGGGGTAGGCGGGATCGTAGAAGCTTCGACGGCCTGGGAAGACTACAAAGCGAGGGTCCAGGGAGGCTTGCGGATTACAGGAGATCTGGCGGCTTCCGGGACCAAAAACCGGATCGTGGATGTAGGGGACCGGAAGATCCTTATGAATGCTTATGAGACTGCAGATTGTCTTTTTGGGGATTCCGGAAGCGGGCTTTTTGACTTTAAGGGGGAACTTGTGGTAAAGCTGGATGAGACCTTCAGGAAAACCATAGAGGGGGACTATAACGTCTTCGCTTACGGTTATGCTGGAATAGTCACAGTGAAAGAAAAACATGAGACGGAGTTTATTCTGTCTGGCCAGCCGGGGACCCGGGTAGATTACGAGATCCGTGCGAAGCAGAAAGGATATGGAGACGTGAGAATGAAAGAATTCAAGGAGGAGGAAGATGGCGAATATTGAACGGGAGCTTCAGGCGATCCTGGATGCAGAGTACGGGGAAGAAGTAAGAGGCTCCATCCATGATGCGATCGAGGCTGGGAATCAGGAGATCACAGAATATGGACGGAAGGAGGAAGAGCGGAACCAGGCTGAGACAGCCCGCGTAAACGCAGAAAATGCGAGGACGTCGGCCGAATCTAAAAGAAAGACAGCGGAAACAGCCCGTGTGACTGCGGAGAATGCGAGAAAGACCGCAGAGGAGAGCCGGGTGCAGTCGGAATCGGGGAGGGTGAGTGCAGAAACGGCCAGAGTATCTGCGGAGGGAGGAAGAACAGAGGCGGAGGCCAGTCGGGCAAGATCGGAAACAGCCCGCGTAAACGCAGAAAATGCAAGGGCTTCAGCAGAATCTTCAAGAATGACAGCAGAGACAACCAGAATGGTAGAAGAGACAAAGCGGGTGGAAGCAGAGGTGCTGCGTGGCCAGGCGGAAAAACTCAGAAAGCAGGCAGAAGAAGCAAGAGCGGCGGCGGAAGAACTCCGGGAGGCGGCAAAAATCGCTATGGAACAGGCCACGGCGGCCGCGAATACGGCAGCAGAGAATGCAAACGAAGCTATAAAGAAAGTAGAGCACATTGATTATGGGGAATGCTCTACCGCAGCAGCTACGGCTGCAAAGACAGTTGCGTGTACGGGCTGGATTCTGGTTAAAGGAGCCTCTATTACTGTCAGATTTACCGTAACGAACAGCGCTGCGAATCCGACACTTAACGTTAATGGTACAGGAGCAAAACCAATCTATTACAGGGGATCAGCCATCTCGGCCGGAAATCTTGCAGCAGGAAGGACCTATCTTTTTGTTTACAACGGAATCCAATTTGATATGGTCGGGGATTTCAATACAAACACAACCTACAGTGCTATGACTGGGGCTACAGCCAGCGCAGCAGGAAAAGCCGGGCTTGCACCTGCACCGGCCAAAGGGGCTCAAACCCACTATTTCACAGGAGGAGGGACCTACCAAAACGTCGACGATCACACGGCCGTCTTTACAAGCTTAGATGTCGCAGATGGGGGAGCAGCTGAGTGGACGACTGTCGCAAAGTTGGCTAGCGGAGAGACACATAAGTCGATTTTAGCGAAAATATCTTCAATGTTTAAGAATATTAGATACCTCTATAAAGCTGTTACAGAGCAAAAGGGCAATAGAAT
>JAAWBT010000068.1 GCA_022792835.1 Lachnospiraceae bacterium
CACAGAATTGCCTGTCCGCAAACCATTTTTTTGCCATTTTTTATAATTTTTGTATATTTTCCGGTACAATATTTGGTAACTTTTTATCAGGCTGTCATTTTTCCAGCATTTTGAGAATTTCTTCCAGGTCCTCCGCCTCAAACTGATAGTTCTCATTGCAGAAATGGCACGACACCTGGGCCGGCTCACCGGACGCAATCATATCCTTAAGTTCCTCCTTTCCCACACTGACCAGGGCCTTTTTTACCCTTTCTCTGGAACAGTCACAGAAAAACCGTGTGGGGCTCCGATCCAGAATCTCCAGGCCAAACTCCCCCAGAACATCCGAAAGGATTGCCTCCGGGTTTTTTCCGGCATCCAAAAGAGAGGTGACAGACTTTATCTCTCCCAGCCGTTTTTCCAGCCGCCCGATCACATCCTCTTTGGCCTCTGGCATGAGCTGAATGATAAAGCCGCCTGCCTGCCGCACCGTATTTTCCCGGTTCATAAGTACCCCCAAAGCCACTGAAGAAGGAGTCTGCTCGGAAAGTGCATAATAATAAGTAAGATCCTCCGCGATCTCTCCGCTCACCAGATCAATCTGTCCTGAATACGGTTCTTTTAAACCAATGTCCCGGATCACAGTGAGAGTCCCCCTCCCCACAGCTCCTGCCACATCAAGCTTTCCGTCGCTGCGGGCGTGAAGAAGCACCTTGGGATTCATGGCCAGCCCCTTCACGTCTGCATGGGAATTTGCCGTGACAGTAATCCCGCCGATGGGACCATCCCCCTGGACCCGTAAAGTCAAAACATCCTTCTCCCCCTTCATCATAGCTCCCATCATAGCTCCCGCCGAAAGAAGCCGCCCCAGGGCCGCCGTCGCCACAGGGCTGGTATTATGCCGCCTTCTGGCCTCCTCCACCAGATTCCTGGAAGTCACCGCAAATGCTCGTATGCTTCCCTCCGCTGCCGTTGCCCGGACGATATAGTCTCCATCCATCACTTCCATTCTCCTCTCTTAATTCTTCTCGTTTTCCCGTTCTCTCTCAGTATTTCCCACTTTTCCCCGTTCTTTTGCGATCACATAGATCCGCCCGCTCATCTTTTCCGGCGGTTCTTTTGTAAACGCATCATAAACTGTGACAAAATCCATCCCCGCCTCCAAAAGCGCCTGCTTTATTTCTTCCAGAGAATAAGCCCGCTGGTAATGAAATTCCTCCTCTTTTCGAAAAAGTCCACTTTCTTCTTTGATAAAAAGCGTCAGCCCATATTCATTGATCTTCTGATCCTCATCGTAGTAATTGTCCCAGATAAAACTCTGATCCTCCCTGTTCTCTGCAATAATCCGATCTCCCAAAAGCTCTCTGTACTTATATTCCGTGTTCAGGTCAAAAATAAACACCCCGCCAGGATCCAGATAATTATTGACCAGCCTAAATACCTGAACCAGTTCTTCGTACTCCGTAATATAATTCATCGAATCACAGACACTCACCACAGCCCTCACCGTACCGTAGAGTTCAAACTCCCGCATATCCTGCAGAAGATAGAGGATGTCTAGTCCTGTTTTTTCCCTCTTTTCCATGGCAATCCCCAGCATTTCCTCCGAAGAGTCAATGCCAATCATATCGTAACCTGCCTGTGCGAGAAGCTCTGTCATGGCTCCTGTACCACAGCCAAGCTCTGCCACCAGTCCGCCGGCACAGCCACATTCCCTCAAAAGCCCGCTCAGATAAGCACACCATTCTTCATAGGGGACATTGTCCATAAATTCATCGTACACTTTCGCAAAACCAGTGTAAGTCCCGCTGTCCTCATATTCCATTCCCCATCCTCTCCTTTATGCAAATTTCCTTTTAGCGCCCCTGCACATAAAAAATGTAAAGCCTTTGGTAATCCAACAAAGACTTTACGCCTGGATAACCTCATTATACCAGATATCTGCCAAAAGCCAAAACAAAAATTCAGAATAAAAAAATTTAAAAAAGAGGTATAAGCTTTCTCTTTCCGGGCATACTTAAGATAGTACCAAAGAAAAGAGAAATACTTATCCTCCCCTTTTGATTATCCCCTCACTGCCAATGCGGCGGTGGGGGGATTTTTGCGTCGTCTCTCTTTTATGCCTCCCTCTATTTCCTGTACAGAATGCGGACGGAATTGAGCACACAGAGCATAGCTACCCCGGTGTCGGCAAATACGGCTGCCCACATAGAAGCAAAGCCGCAAAGGCCCAGAATCATAACAGCCACTTTAATGATCAGGGCAAAAATCACATTCTGCCAGGAAATCCTCCTGGTACTCTTTGCAATCTGAAGGGACCTGGGGATCGCCTCCATGCCGGAGGTCATAAAGACCACATCCGCCGCTTCCAGGGCAGCATCGGCGCCGCTCCCCATGGCGGCCCCCACATCGGCGCCGGCTAGAACAGGGGCATCATTGATTCCGTCACCCACATACATAACTGGACCGTATTTGCTTCTCAGATTTTTCAGCTCCGACAGTTTATCTTCTGGAAGAAGCTTCGCCCGCACTTCATCCAACCCGATCTCTCTGGCCACAGCCTCCGCACTTTCTTTCCGGTCACCAGTCAGCATAGCTGTGGCCACACGCAGCTTTTTCAGTGCCACAAGGGCTGTCTTTGCATCTTTCTTGATGGTATCCGAAACCAGAATCCTTCCGGCATAAACACCATCCACAGCGATATAGACTTCCGAGCCTGCAGCTGTACTCTCTTCCTCATCCATAAAAACCCCGAATTGGTCCATCAGCTTTTTGTTGCCGCAGAGAATTTCCCTGCCCTCTAAAAACGCACGGATCCCGTGTCCGGCAATCTCTTCCATACTGTCCGCTTCTGCATAAGCCAGTCCCCGCGCCCTCGCCTCCTGAACAATGCTGGCGGCAATGGGATGGGTTGAATTTTGCTCGCAGCCCGCACAGATTTCGAGAAGCTTTTCCTCATTCATCCTCCCGCCCTTTGCCAGCGAAATACTCTGGACAATGAAATTCCCTTCTGTTACAGTTCCCGTCTTATCCATAAGGACTGCTTTGACTGTACTCATCGCCTCAATGGAAATTCCTCCCTTAAAAAGAATTCCCTCTTTGGAGCCTGCCCCTATACCGGAGAAAAATGCCAAAGGCACACTCAGTACCAGGGCACAGGGACAACTCATGACCAGGAAGGAAAGCGCCGTGTAGACCCAGTAATCCCATTCTCCTGTCACCATGGAGGGGATGATAGCTGTTGCGACGGCCACTGCCACCACCACAGGAGTGTAAACTTTTGCAAACCGGGTGATAAACCGATCCATTTTCGGCTTGCTGGCCGCCGCATTTTCCACAGCATCCAGAATCCTGGTGACCATGGATTCCTCTAACGGCTTTTCCACCCGCAGCTTAATCTGCCCAGAAGTATTCACACAACCGGAAATAACCGTATCTCCCACGGTCCGATGAAAGGGAACCGGCTCTCCCGTAACAGGGGAGGTATCGATCCGGCTCTCTCCCTCCATGATCACACCGTCCAGGGGAATTCTGTCTCCGGGACGCACCAGCAGGATATCCCCCACCTTCGCCTCCCCGGCGCCTATGACCTGAATTCCTTCTGCTGTTTCCAGGTTCACTACCTCCGGCCGAAGATCCACCGCCTCCATAATCTGACTTCTGCTCTTGGCCACTGCCCTCTCTTCAAAGAATTCTCCAATCCGGTAGAAAAGCATGACCCCGACTGCTTCCGGGTAATCTCCAATAATAAAAGCTCCCACTGTCGCGGCACTCATCAGAAAGTTTTCGTCAAAGACATGGCCCTTAGTCATGTTTCTGAGCGCGGTCCAGAGAATTTTCACTCCCAGGAGCAGATAAGCCACCACATAGACCGGAAACACCCCCATCTCCTCAACGCCTGTAATCTCCTCCAGAGTCACGCCAGTGATAAACAGAAGCGCGCCGATAAGAATACAGGCAAGTGTTTTTCTTCCTTCTGACTCTACCTTTTTTTCTCTGACCTTCTGTTTTGACGCTTCTCTGCCGCCCTGATCAACCACCCGCACATCCGGCTCAATGGATCTGCAGATTTTTTCAATCTGCGGCTTCAGTCCCTCCGGATCCTCTGCCGTAAGGCGAAGCTGTTTTGACGCATAGACGATCGCCGCTGATTCTACCCCGGGCAGCCCAGCAATCTTTTCCTCCATCTTGGCTGCACAGTGGGCACAGCTAAGGTTTTCCAAAAGGTAGAAGTACATTCCGGCCTGTTCTCCCGAAGCCTGCGCCGCAGCCAGCTCCTCCTGTGCCTGGGAGTGCTTGTGATCATGACCGCACCCTGATTCATGGCCATGGGCATGGTCATGATGATGATCGTGACCGCACCCACATTCTCCCTCCCCATGATGATGTTCATGGTGAGAATGGTCATGTCCACAACCGCAGCCGCATTCCTCCGGCTGATGCTCTAAAATCTGTGTGAAATGCCTCATAACAATCCTCCTGTGGCATCCGAGTATTTAAAGGTTTTCGGATGCAGATAATGTTAGACATACGTATGAACAAATACTCATACGTTCATTTAAACATCTTTAGATATAATTGTCAAGCCTTTCCTTAAATGAAAGCCGGAAAATTACTTAATATACGCTAAACAGCGCCAGATGAGAGCCAATGGGCCCCGTCTGGCGCTGATCGAAGTGGATTATAGACCTAAAATAAGTTCTGATGTGCCAGGCCTTTACTGAATGCGAAACTGTCCGATCAAGCGGTTCAGGGTTTTAGCCTGGTTGGACAACTCATTAGAAACTGCCGCGCTCTCCTCTGCAGCAGCGGAGTTGGCCTGTATAACCCCTGAAACCTCCTTAATCCTGTTTTCCACCGAAACCACCATTTCTGACTGCTGAACACTGGCAAGTGCAATCTCATCCATCAGTGTTTTGATCGAACGGACACATTCATTAATGACCTGTACCGCAGAAATAGCAAGGTTTGTAGATTCTGTACCCGTCTTTACATCCTGAAGTGAACGTCCAATCAGGGTTCCCGTACTTTGTGCCGCTTCACCAGACCTGGCCGCAAGATTTCTCACCTCGTCCGCCACAACTGAGAAACCCTTACCTGCAGCTCCCGCTCTGGCCGCCTCAATCGCAGCATTCAATGCAAGGATATTCGTCTGGAAAGCAATGTCCTCAATCGCTTTTATGATACTGCCGATCTGTGCTGAAGACTGGTCAATATTGGTGGTAGCTGTAATGAGCTGTTCCATTTTTTTATCAGCCTCAGCCGCATATCCGGTAGCCTTGTCAACCAGATCACTGGCATCGCTGCAGCGGGTCTTGCTGCTTTGAATCTGTTCCGTAATGTCTGTGACATTGGATACCAGCCCGTCCATGGAAACCTTTTGCTGCATAGCCCCCTCGGACAAAGCCTGAGCGCCTGTGGACACCTGGTTCGCACTGCTTCCCACCTGATTTGCGATGTCCGCAATGTCTCGCATTACATCCATAAGATGGGTACGAATGCTTTTCAGGCTTTCAGCCAGGACTTTAAAGTCACCGATATAATAATCCTCATTCTTTGTGACGTCCACAGCGATATTGCCGTCTGCCAACTCTCCCAAAATCCGGCCCACATCGTCGATCGTTTTCCTCAGACAGTCACAGACATGATGGATCGTCTGTGCAATCATGCCTATTTCATCTGTTCTGCCGTAAAAATCCTCCAGGCCCTGGTCAACAGAAAGCTCCAGATTGCCAAGGCGCCGGATCGCGCTTTCCATGATCATAAGCTCCCTGCCTTCCCGGTGCAGAATAAACAAAGTCACCAGTATAATGACTACTGTTACCAGTGCGCACAGAACTCCCACTGTAATACGTACAGTCAGTACTCTTCCATAAACCTCCGCCGCATTGTCACGAACCATGAAAACCCAGTTCCGGTCCTCCAGATATTTATAAACCACCAGCTGTTTTACTCCATTCTCATCTCGGTAAGAATACGTGCCTGCCTCCGTACTGCCATCTGACTGGATCCGTTCCAGAATTTCCTGATAGCCGTTGTCTGTGGTTTCCGTGTTCAGCAGCGCCTCATCCGGATGATATAGATAAGTACCGGTTTCCACATTCAAAAATACATATTCACTGTTGGGCAGTCCCTTCAGATCCAAATTCAGAAGCGCATCCATTAACCGGCTGGCGTAAACGCCCGCGCCCACATAACCAATACATTCCGTACCCTCAAACAGTGGATAATACATAGAAAGGATCATACTTCCAGTTCCCGGAGATTTCATGATTCCCAAATTTGTCAGCTGGGGACGAGCCAAAATCGTATCGCGGAACACTTCCAGAGAATCCCCGCTCCGTGTGGTAATCCCGACTGCCGCCTTGGAAGTATGTGTCAGTACATATGTGTCAGGAGTGCTGATATATAATCCCTCAAACACGCCTTTGACTGCAGCAAAATCTTCCGTGTACTGCTGCCCTTTCTGCAGCAGCTCCGAATCCTCTGGGTTTAAAAGAAGTTCCCGGACCTCGCTTCCAAGGGCAAAGGCTGTCATGTATTCCTCTGCAGAAGCCACATAATCGTTGATAATCGAGGCTCTGGATTCCACAGCGTCGATCATCTGATTTGTAATATTGTTCTCCACCATAGAAGCAGTGCGGTCAGACACCACAAACCATAGCAACAACATACCTGTACAGGTAATCGCCGAGGTAATCATGCCAATGCGGGCCGCAAGTTTTCGATTTACCAGAAATTTCATTTCAATCCCCCTGTAATGCAAAATCTCATTTGGCAGTGCACCGGTTCCTTTCCTACCGGCCAAACGCTGCCACCTCTTTGCTGCGCAGATAATTTTAGCACGAAATTTCTGACCTTTCAAGAGAATCGCGTCAAATCCATACCAAATTTTCTGCTACGATTGTTTCTCAGATTTTCCACTTTTCTCCTCTCATCTCTTTTCTTCTCCTGCTCTTTTCTCGCCTCGTCGCACTCCTCATCTATCTCATAAACGGAATCTTCATCAATGATCAGTCTGGTTTTCATAAGACCTCCTTACCAAATACATTTCCAAACACTTATTTCTACCTCTCTATCATCTTATGCCGCCTCCCCGGCTTTGGCCCCGGCGAATGCATACCCCGGCACACTCCCGCATACATTAAACAGAAAAAAACTATGAGGTGTCATTTTGGAGCAAATGGACCTAAAGGCAACAGAATTGGACAAAATGACCTGCAGCTACGACCTTCAGATGCTAAAAGCCGCCCTCACCTATTTTCCACCCCAGCCAAAACGATTTCTGTCCCTATTTATTAAGGTACAGGAACTTAAAAATACGTTCCGGCTGGTTTCCGCTTCCGAAACTGCCGGCTTCCTGAATATCTGCTCTACTCCAGAAAGCACTCCGAAGCAGGGATTTTTTGATATCTGGAATGAGATCAAAGATTACGGCAGCCCGGAACAGCAGAAAATGTTTGACCGGCTGAGTCAAGCCATCCAGCTTTCCAGCATGTACGAACAGATGCAGGCAGCTTCGGGAAACACAGAACAGCCAGACACGCCGCCTCCCAGGGCAACACCGGAAGAACCATCCATTTCCTCTCAGGAAGAGGAGCTTTCCCAAGACCTTGCAGCTGCAAGCCTGTCTGACACCCCCCCTGTTCCGGGAACTGGAAAAGAGGCAGATTTCCGCACCTGCATCCGGAATTCTCTAAGCCCAGAAAACCAGGCGCTCTTTGATTCTTACAGCGCCATGTTCCATTCACAGAAAACCTTTTCAGAAAAGGAGACTTAACCCTCATGAATAATTATCACAATCCCTACAGAAACCCTTACCCCGGTCAGGGAACGAACCGGTTCGCCAATGCTTATGGAACCCCTTCTGCAGACCCAAACGGCCAGACAGATGAAAACAGGCAAAAAGAATCTGGGCAGACAAAGGAATCTCATTCTTCCGCCCAGAATCAGGGTCAGAACGTCCCCCCCACCGGCTCTTCTGAAAACACAGGCTGGCAGAACGATCCTTCCTTAAAAAATATGGATTTAAAAAAGCTGGCCTTTTTATCAGAACTGGTGGCTGAATCTGGAAACAAATCACTGGATACTCTCCTTCCCTTTCTGATCTCAGCCAATAAAAATGCCAATGCTATGGGACTTCAGTTCAATGATGCAGAAACCGGACTGCTGCTTGAAGTGTTAAAAAAACATATGAGTCCTGAAGAACAGTCTCGCATCGACATGCTCCGGAAAATGGCAGACGTCCTCGGAAAAAAGCAGTAACCTTCTGTTTCCTCATCTCTACGCACCTTTGCGCATAACAAAAAAGCTCAGTCAACACTGAGCTTTTTTATCGAGCGCGAGACGGGATTCGAACCCGCGACCCTCGCCTTGGCAAGGCGATACTCCACCACTGAGCCACTCGCGCTTATTTTTTTCTGTTCGACTTTGTTCTGCGAACAAATAATATAATACTATGCAAAGCGGATTTTGTCAATAGTTTTTTTTATTTTTATTGTCAGAATTTTCTAGGACAGCAAAACACTCATAAAATACTGACGGTTCCGCGTTTCTCTGGCTGAAAGATTCTCCTTTCTGGTGAATTCAATGTCTCTCCAGCACTCTTCCGCCGCAGCAGTAATATGATAAAGCATGATCCCCATATCAAAGTCGATCCGCTCTTCGTTTCCCCACAGAGGAAACGATTCTTTTCTGGAGAAGATATGAATTCTGTTCTGGTATACAAGGAACCGCCAGGGCTGCCTGTTGAATGCAGAGGGCGCCAATCTGGCAGCCTGCAGCATAAGTCTGGTCTCCTCAGTGGAATCTTCTTTGAACACGCACAGCTCCTTTAAAGCCAATCGTTTCGCCCGGAAGGATTCCCGGTGCAGTTTTTCTGCCGCATAGCCAAAAGCCACCACCATAACCGCCTCCATGCCGGCCGGCCCATGGAGGCCCACAGTCTTCGCCATCCCCTGATAGCAGGTACCCACGCCGTGGCTCGTCATATAGAGTACAATCTGTTCCAGCAGATAGCCGGCGTTGATCATGGCATGCTCTCCCGGTTCCGCAAACAACACCATATAATAAGGGGCCTTCACGCAGAACATTCCCTTCACCCTGGCCTCCCCGTCCATGGCATTGAATAACTCCAGGGAATACTTGAGTTTTGGGACAAAGGGCTGAAGCCCCTGTTTAAACTTCCGCAGATTTCGAAAAAAGTCTTGAGGCAGGAGCTCCATCTTATAATGCCGTACCGATTTCCTGTTGTAGACCGCTTCATATAAGTTCATGTTCCCGCCTCCCTCCATTAGTCACAGCATACCATATTTTTCTGAATCTGACACCGGAAAATAAAGAAATATTTTATTAACTTTTTCGTAATTTTCTCCAGCAGATGTATACAGGGGAATTTCCTCTGTTCCATCCCCTCAGGCCAGTAGTTCCTCAATCTCTGAAAGCGCCCGCTCAAAGACTTTCATGGCAGCCTTTACCGGTTCTTTTGTCCTCATGTCCACACCGGCGTCCGCCAAAAGATCAATGGGGTCTTTGCTGCATCCGCCCTTCAGGAAACCCATATAGGCTTCCACAGCTTCCTGTCCATCCTTTAAAATCCGTTCCGAGAGAGCCACTGCCGCTGAAAAGCCTGTCGCATACTGGTATACATAAAAAGGCGTGTAGAAATGGGGGATCCTCGCCCACTCCATGGCAATCTCCTCATCAATCACAATCCCATCCCCGAAATAAGCTTTATTCAGCCCTCTGTACAACTCACTGAGCACATCTGCCGTCAACACCTCTCCGGCCTGATTTTTCTCATGGACCAGTTTCTCGAATTCTGCAAACATAGTCTGTCGGAATACAGTTCCTTTAAAGCCGTCCAGAAAATGGTTCAGGATAAAAGCTCGTTCTCTCTTGCTTTCTGCATGCTCTAAAAGATATCGGTTCAACAGACATTCATTGCAGGTGGATGCCACCTCCGCCACAAAAATTTTATACTGGGCATTGGTGAAAGTCTGATTCTTATTGGAAAAATAGGAATGCATGGCGTGGCCCATCTCATGGGCCAGAGTAAACACATTGTCCAAGTTCCCCTGATAAGACATCAGCACATAGGGATGAACCCCATAAGGGCCGCTGCAGTAGGCCCCGCTCCGCTTTCCCTCATTTTCCATAAAGTCAATCCAGCGCCCGCCAAGCCCTTCTTGAAAAGCTGCCAGATACTCTTCTCCCATAGGCTGTAAAGCCTTCTGGATGGTCTCTTTCGCCTCCTCGTAGGAAATATGCAGGCTGCTTTCTGGTACAATCGGCGTATAGAGATCGTACATGTGAAGCTCATCCACCTGAAGCATTTTCTTCCGGAGAGCCACATAGCGGAACATAAGCGGCATGGATTCCCAGACTGTGTCGATCAAGGTGTCATAAACTGCTTCCGGCACAGCTGCATCCGCCAGATAATAAGCTCTGGCAGAAGGATAATTCCTGGTCTTCGCGTAAAAATAAGCCTGCTTCACATTGGTCTGGAAGGCTGCCGCCAAGGTGTTTTTATGTCGTCCAAACGTCGCGTACATGGCCTGAAATGCCTCCCGGCGCACGCTTCTTGTCCGACTTTCCAAAAAAGTCACATACCGGCCATGAGTCAGCTCCACCTCTTCCCCCTTTTCATTTTTAATCATGGGGAATTTCGTGTCTGCATTGTTAAACATTTTAAAGATCTGGGAAGGGCCGCCTGTCACCTCTGACACATCAGCCAAAAGCTTTTCCACTTCCAAGCTTCTTACATGCTCCCGCTCCCTGATGATCAGATCCAGTGCCCTCTCAAACTCCCCTGTGCCTGCTCCTTCTTTCCGAATGGCCGAAAGCGTTTCTTCTGGAATTGCAAGAATCTCGGAAGGAATAAAGGAAGAGGCTGCCGAAGCCTCGCTGTACAGGCTGGACGCCCGTCCCACAAGTTTCTGATAGACCGGGTTTCCTGTGTCCACATCTGATCTTAAATGGGCATAACCGTAGATCCGATCCAGCTCCATCCCGATCTGTTCGTCAAATGCAAGGCATCCGTAAAGCATTTCGGCTGAATCACCGAGATGCCCCTGAAACTGCTCATAGGAAGAAAGCCTCTCCTTTACCCGGCGAAAGGCCTGTTCCCAGGCTTCGTCAGAAGGAAAAATATCTTCTGTCGCCCAGGTGTGTTCCCTGGGCACGTCCGCTCTCTTTCTGATTATATTCCCATGTTCCATAGGTTATTCCCTCCTTCTTTTTAAAAATGAGAATTTTGTCTCTGCCATGGTGATCGCCGCAAAGATCAGTACACACCCTGCCGTCATCCGGATTGTCAGATATTCCTTCAGAAATAAAATGGAACAGAGGACACCGAACACTGATTCCAGAGAAAGGAACAGGGAAGCTGAAGTGGGCGTTGTGTATTTCTGACACACATTCTGCAAAAGGAACGCAATCATGGTGCTCCCAAACCCTAGATACAACATTCCTGACAGATGCTTCCAGGAAAAAACTGCCATGGGAAAACCGCCGTCAAAAAGCGGAGCCGCAATCCAGGAGATGGCTGCCGCCGTTCCGATCTGAAGAATCGTCAGGATGATGGGATCATGGGTTTTTGTGTATTTATCAATGTAGATCATATGGAAGGCATAGCCAAATCCACAGACAATGGTCAGGATGTCGCCGAGATTGACGGTCATATCCCCCTGAAGGGACAAAAGGCCGATCCCTGTGACCGCCAGAAAAGCTGCCCCTATGCAGGAGCCATCCGGCCTCTTCCTGTTGATTCCCCAGTGAAGGAAGGGTACGATCACCACATAAATGGTAGTCAGGAAGGCATTCTTCCCGGCAGTCGTGTACTGAATCCCCACTGTCTGAAAGAAATAGCTGATAAACAGCCAGAATCCCAGGAAACTTCCGCAGATGAGGTCACTCCTTGTAATCTTCGGAAGCTTTTTATAAAACACCAGAGAAAGCCCCACAAATGCTATTGTAAACCGAAAGGCCAGCATATATACCGGCGGCACACTGTCCACCGAATCTTTTACCACCACAAAAGCAAAGCCCCAGATCAGAGCCGTAAACGCCATCCCCAGATTGGCGATCCATATGATATTTTTCTTTCCTGTATGATTCATGAAATTTTTCCGCCTTTTTGCTGATACTGAATGTGATTATAGCTTTCTCCTTATCTTTTTGTCAATGTCCCATAAGAAATTTCCCTTTCCAAACTGCCTCTGTCTGTGCTACACTTATCCCAAAAGGAAGGAATAGTCATGTCAAATCATATTTATCACAAATTGTCTCAGACTGCCCTCGCCCAGATCAGCGCGCTCCACGATGTCTGTGTGAACAAAAAGAAGCCCGGACCTTCTCTTCTGGGACTTGTTCTTCCAAAAGCAGATGTTTCAGAGGACGATACCTTTTATGCCTTATATTATATAGAAGAAACCACTGTCAGTTTTCTCTCCTGTTTCTGCCCGGACGGCATGACCGCCGAAATTTCCGGTTTTACCCACCCGGATTTTCGGAACCGTGGTTTTTTTTCCTGCCTTTTGAAAGAAGCCCAAAAAGAGGCTCAAAGCCTCTTTGGGGATGTAATTTTTTGTTTTCAATGTCTGTCCTCTGACCCGGATACAGCCGCATTCTGCAAAGCCAGAAGACTCACATTCTCCCGCGCGGAATGTATGATGGAATGGCGGCGGGAATCCTCAGCACAAAAAGTACCTTTTGCCTCTCATTCCGCTGTCCGTCTCCTTCCCACTTCCGATTTGACACTATTGACAAGGCTCCACGGGAAAGCCTTTGGCTGTCCCATGGAGCTTTGCACAGATTATATGTCCGCCATTTTAGAAGATCCCGGCACAAGTTCCTACCGGATCCTGGCGGGCAAAAAGACCGTAGGACTCTTACATCTGACTTTTCTCAGAACAGACGGCCAGAAAGAAGAAACTGTTTACCTGATGGGCCTTGGCGTCCTTCCAAAATTTCGCAGATCCGGTTTCGCTAAAGCCGCATTGTGGACCGTATTTTCCCGTCTCCCAGAACATTCCAGGCTCACATTGCAGGTTTCAACCTCCAATGTGGCGGCTTTTCGGCTTTACGAGAAAATGGGACTTCAGATCTCTTCCAGGCTGGATTACTTTTCCGTTACCCAAACGCTGCCTGGAACCACACAGAAAACAGGAATTTCTTAAAAAGGCACCTGGAATCTACAGGTGCCTGACTCAAAACATAACTCAATTGTGATAATACTCCATCATAAGGCTTTCCGCTATATCCCTATTATCTCGCTCTCCATCTTTCAGACTCCCCCTCGTCTCCCTCCATGGTTTTTCCTGATGGGTATATTCCCGTAACGTATCGCCATTTTCATTACCATATGTGCTGATCACATGATCCATGTGTCTTTTTTCTGATTCCGAAAAATTATGAATCAATGGATAGTCGTATTTTCTTACGATTCTTTTCGACCTGTGAGTATCGAACAAGCGTTTATTTACTGGCCCATTGGCATAGTCTTTGAAGCTGTCATGAATAAATACTGTTTTATAAATCCCAAGACACCATGCCTGACAGTAATAAACTAGCTTCTGCACCATCCATGTATCAATGGCCTCCAGTTTATCAAGGATATAGGCCGCTACGTCAATAGAAGTCGGATCAGTAGACTCCATCACAGAAAAATCTTCTGATGGTATATCATGTCCAATCTCTTTCGCAAAACTAATCCATTCCGCAATCATAATATCCGCATTTTTCAGTGATTCTTCAATGGTATCTCCATCTGCCATACAGCCAGGAAGCGAAGGTACATTTGTAATATAGGCAGCATCATCTTTACTCCAATAAAACATTTTATTGTATGCCATCGTCATTTCCTCCTTCACCAAGTCTATATTTGCTGACAATATTTCTGATTCCCTTTACCTGATAAGGCTTAATTTTACCATTTTTAGGCTGAATATTAATCAATTCTGGAATGTTATCTACACTATACTGAATATGAGACCCTTTCGTTCTTCTGTGTGTTGCCCCAATCTTTGAAAGAAAAAACTCCATGTCCTCTTCTGATATGTTTTTATCAGACCTTCCAGACATAATATCCTCTCGTATCTTTCTGTATCGTTTCATCCTGATAACTCTCTCTTCCCCCAATATTCCCTCTGTCATTTAGTATATGCCTTTTTTTATAATCCGTCAATCTTTCAAAAAAATCCTCCCGCCTCATTTAAAACAAATGCATCGTCTCATACAGCCTTTTAAACTTTTCATACTTTCTTTTGTAATACTCTGTTTTGGAAGTATCCGGCGTAAACACCTTGGCGATGCGGACGATTCGTCTCACAGCTTCTTCCATAGAACCATAGGCGCCGTCGCCCACAGCGGAAAGGGCCATACACCCTAAAGTCCCCGTCTCTTCTGACTGGACAGTCACCACTTCCATTCCGAAAATATCTGCCCGCATCTGAAGGGTGAGGTCAGACCTGGCCCCGCCGCCGGTACAGATCATTTTTCGAATGTCCACTCCCAGTTTTTTCACCAGATCATAAGAAAGCTTCATCTGAAAGGCCATTCCCTCCAGGACTGCCAGATAAATCTCTTCTGGCTTCGTGTGGATTGTAAGCCCGGTAATCGTCCCGGAGACATTACAGTTGATATCCGGGTTCCCGGAAGAGCCAAACTGGGGAAGCACCAGAAGCTCCGTCGTAAGCCCACTGATGCGGCTGTCCATGTGGGCAAAAAAATTCTCACCTCTCGCCTCACATTCCGCCGCAATCTTGGCCAAAACAGTATCCCGGCACCAGTTTTTCAGAATACCGCAGGTGGTGACTTCCAGACTGGTCAGATACTGATTTCCCAGTACATAAGGGACACAGGTAAAATCATGGTCAATCATATATCTGGGATCGCCCATGTCCGGAAGGATGAGAAACATAAACTCGCAGGTTCCCATACCGCATTCCCCCACCTTAGGGTCATTGAGGCCGCTCCCAAAAGCCGCGCAACTCTGGTCATGGCCTCCTACCACCACTTTCATTTCTGCAGACAGATGAAGTTCCTCTGCCATCTCTTCTGTGATGAGCCCGATCACAGTCCCGGCCCTCCCCGGCCTTGACATCTGTTCCGGACGGATTCCTGCCAGGCCAAGCAGCTCTTCATTCCACTCTTTTTTATGAATATCAAAAGCCATACTTCTGGAAGCGGAGGAATCACTTACCATCCGTTTTCCAGTCAGCAGATATCCCACGTAATCCTCGTAGAAAAAGATATGGACCGCCTTCTTGATGGCGTCCGTGTTTCGATTCATCCAGATATACTTGGGCAGGCCGTACATCTCGCTGGCTGGAAGCCCAGTGATCTCCATGATCCACTCGCTGCCCTTCTCCCGAATCAGCTCCTGGCATTCTTCTCCTCCTCGCTTATCCCCCGTCACCATGGAACGGCCAAGACTCTTTCCATCCTTGTCCATACAAATAATGGATTCTCCCAAAGAGGCCACTGCCAGGGCGGCAATTTTCTCCGGGCAGTCCTCCCCAACCCGCTTTAATACCTTAAGAACCTTCGCCCGCACCTCGTCAGGATCAATCTCCCGGTATCCATCCTCTCCGTATTCTCGGTAAGTCTCAGCTGCCTGAAAGATCACGTTTCCCTCCACACCATACACCACGATTTTACAGCCGCTTGTCCCCACATCTAATCCCGCATAAGCCATATCGTTTCCCTCCCATTACTGCCCATTTTTCCTTTATAGTACCATTTTCTGACTGTGGTTGGCAAGAAACTCTTGATGACAGGAGGAAAAATGCAGAGAGCTATAAAAATACAAAATCCCGGCTTTTGCCGGGATTTTATCTACAGTCTGGAGGGATCGCTTAGAAAATTATTGTAATTCAGAATGTCCTCTATAATTAATCGACATTTCCTGTGTAATCCGGGTTCACAGTCCTGTAGGGAACAAACTGGCCATCCTTGATTGTGACGACGCCCATGGGCTTATCCGGATCTCCATCTGTAACCTCATAGGAACCGCAAAGTCCTTCCACAGTACAATTCCGCATATACTCTGCAATCGCAGCGCGGTCCGGGCCGCAGGCTGTGAGAGCGTCCACAAAGCATGTAATACCGTCATACATGTTCAGCACATGGGAATTGATAGATTCAACATTATATTCCTTCATAAAACCTTCGGAAAATTCCTTCAGCTGCGGGGTATCTGCATCCAGATCCAGGGCAGTCATAATCAGAGTCCCGTCTCCCTCAGTGCCTACGATATCCAAAAGCCCTTGCTGCTGCGCTGCGCCAAAGGTCATAACCGGAGCTTCGATTTCCAGATTTTTTGCCTGGAGGATAATAGAAGCCACGTCAGAATATCCTCCGTATACCACCAGGACTTCCGGATTCAGCGCTTTTGCGTTGGTCAGAAGCGCGTTAAAGTCTTTCTGTTCCTTTTCATAAGATTCTGCCGACAGGACACTGCCTCCCAGTTCCTCAAAGAACTCCTGGAAATAGTCCTTGCTGCTGTTACCCGCATCATCATTTAAATACAGGAAAACAACATTCTTTGCGCCATAAAAATTATACATGAACTTCGCATAAAACCTCTGCTGGATTTCTGATGTATTGCATCCGCGTACCATGTATTCTCCCAGGCTCGTAAAGTCCTCATGAGAAGAGGAAGGGGCAAATAAAGTAATCCCCGACTCTATAAAAGTAGGAGCGGCCGCAATGGCGCAAGTTGATGAAAAGGGACCGAAGCAGGCCAGATACTCGTCATTTTCAGCAACTAAGGACGCAACCGTAACACTCTCCTTTGAGTCGCCCTTGTCATCGTAAAAATCACACTCTATCATATGGCCGTTGATTCCGCCGGCGGCATTGATTTCTGCCAGCTTATATTCAATGGCATTTTTGTAGGACTTGCCATGCTCCTCCGCGCTTCCTGTCAAAGGCGCAATACATGCAATTTTATATGGGCTGTTATCTCCTTCTTTCTGCTCCTCCTTCGCTTCCTCTTTCTCCCCTTTCTGGGATTCCGCAGCCGCTTTGCTCTCCGCGGCAGACGTTTCCTCCGGTTTGTCCTTCCCACAACCTGCAATGAGCGTCGTAATAAGGACAGTCACAAGAATAAATGACCAAAACTTTTTCATTGTTACAGTTCTCCTTTCTGCTGCAATATTATTTTTCCGGCGTTTACCAAACGCCAGAGCCTGCCGTCGTCTGTCTAATAAGTATCGCAGACGTCTGCCATTGCTCTTATATTATCCATCGGCGCATATGCTGCCAATGTACAATCCGCTCCAACAATCAATCCCTGCTTCCCATAGGCCTCTAAAACTGCCTTCGTCTCTTCAGCGGTTTTTTCCGGTGTTCCGTTGGAAATAGCTCCCAGATTATCCAGCCCGCCCATCACCTTTTTACCGAACATGGCACGTCCCTGAGATAAGGATAGGTTATTCCCATGGATATCCCAATTTATGGCAGCGCAGTTATAATCCCGATACTGTTCCATCCGAAGATTATCTCCACACATGTGAAAAATATTATATTTTGACCGCTTGTTAATCTGATCCAGCACATTGATATCATACTGTTTCACATATCTCTGGAAAATCTCATCCTCAAACCTGTTGATTTCCCCGCCTCTGGAGGCATAATACATTCCGTCGACGCCTTCGTCAAAGAAAATATCAGCCTGTTTAACCACCGCCTCTTCCAGTCTCTTCATCGCATCTTCAAACTCTGGCTTCCTGGAATATGTATGCGCATTTATAATCGCATCATCTCTGGTCATGGCCCGCGCATGGTTCCAGGGTGTAAATAAGGTCCAGTAAACCAAATCCTCTCCCTGGTTTTTATCAACGATTCGTTTCAGCAAATCCAGATTGGTCTGAAAATATTTCTCGTTTCTGTCAAAGCCTTTGAACGCTTTCCAGTCTTCCGGCCTCTGCAGGGGATAGTCCACCACAAACCGGAGATCTACAATAATTTTCAGAAAAGAATTCCGGCTTTCCCTGTGGAAATCAAACTGGGCCTTGGCCCCATCCTCTCCGAATCTTCTCTCCTCCGGAACATGCATAAACACACAGTGGGGAACATGGTCGACCTGCTGGTCGTTAAAAAATGCTATCATTCTTTCTTTTCTTGTCATAATTCCTCCATTATGCCAAAACCTTTGTCCATGTATTTGTTTTCTGGGATTCATAAGCCGCATTGATAATCTGCAGGCAATGCAGTCCTTCCTTCGACGTACAGAGCGGCCTTGTATCCTCAAGTACGCATTTTGCAAAAATATCCACAATCTTTGTCAGCGGCGGCTCATAATGTCCGGGAATCCTTCCAACATCATAGCAGACACGTTCGCCGTTCCTTTTGTGCAGCACAACTCCATACTGTCCTGCGTATGTCTCTATGGTTCCTTCCGTTCCATAGATAAAGGTTTTCCTTCCATTATCGGAGAAATCCAGCCATGAATTTTCAACTGTCCCTACAATTCCGTTTTTATACCGGATATTCAGCACAGACTGGTCTTCATAGGGGATCGGCCTTCCGTCGCTGAATGTTTTTGCCAGCGTATGGGCAGCCAAGAATACTTCGTCCACTTCCTCTTCAAACAGAAAATTCATCAAGTCAATCCGATGGCTTCCCACCTGCGCCAGAACGCCGTGGACGTGATTAATCCTGTCGTAATGATTTTTATTAATGACTCCCTCCGCATTTGTTTCATGCCCCCGGAAGCTGTACTCTGTTCGGAAATACAGGACTTTTCCGATGGCCCCTTCCTGAATCAGCTGCTTTGCTTTTATATGAGGCGCATATAACCGCTGATTATGATTAATCATCAATTTTTTACCGCTCTTCTTTTCCGCCTCAATCATGGCCCGGCACTGCTCCGGACTGGAAGCCATGGGCTTTTCACACAAAACATGTTTACCGGCCAGTAGGCCAGCCACACTGATTTCCCAGTGAGAACCTTCTGACGTGGCCACAAGAATCGCATCCACCATATCGTCCTGCAGAACCTCTTCCAGACTGCCGTATACCTTTCCGCCATACTTCTTCGCGAATTTCTCCGCCTTTTCCCTGGTTCTGTTAAAAAAGCCATACAGATCCACGTAGGGGCTGGCGTCGCA
Source organism: Lachnospiraceae bacterium (assembly GCA_022792835.1). Taxonomy (GTDB): domain Bacteria; phylum Bacillota; class Clostridia; order Lachnospirales; family Lachnospiraceae; genus Lientehia. The sequence continues at coordinate 19,095 of JAAWBT010000068.1, forward strand.
AAGGGGCGCATGGCGTTTTTCAGCAACATTTCCGCAGCCGACAATTACAATTCTGATTTTTTTGTCTTCCGAATGATTCATGATTCTCTCCTTTCTTTTATCTATCCATATTCTCCGAAAGCCGAACAGCCTTTTTAACCTCCCAGATAAGCATTTCGCACCTGTTCGTTATCAAGCAGTTCCTGGCTTTCTCCTTCTAGTACAATTTTCCCCGTCTGCAAAACATAGCCCCTGTCAGAAGATGTCAAAGCCATTTTTGCATTTTGCTCCACAAGAAGAATCGTAATACCCATCTGACTGATCTTTTCAATCAATAAGAAAATGTTTTTAACAATCAGCGGCGCAAGTCCCAACGACGGTTCGTCCATGATCAAAAGTCTTGGGTTCCCCATCAGTGCACGGGCGACTGCCAGCATCTGCTGTTCGCCTCCTGAAAGGGTGCCGGCCGACTGATTTTTTCTCTCTTCCAGAATCGGAAACAGCGTAAACGCCCGTTCAATCCCTTCTTCAATGATCTTTTTATCTTTACAGATATAGGCTCCCATATTCAGGTTTTCCTGGACCGACATCCGCGGAAACACCTGGCGCCCTTCCGGGGAAATCGCGATGCCCCGCTGAATAATCTGATGGGAAGGCAGGGAGGTAATATCTTCCCCGTCAAAAACAATACTTCCGGAAGCCGCCTTATTCACTCCTATGATCGTTTTCATAGTCGTCGTTTTCCCGGATCCGTTTGCTCCAATCAGAGTCACAACTTTTCCTTCTTCGACGTCAAAGCTGATTCCCCGCACTGCTTTAATTGCTCCGTAATTCACACATAAATCACGAACTTCAAGTAAAGCCATACGCCTATTCCTCCTTCCCCAGATATGCTTCGATAACATCCGGATTATTTCTTACTTCCTCCGGTTCCCCATTTGCAATCACTTCCCCGTGATCAAGGACGTAAATTCGGTCGCAGATGCTCATTACCAGCTTCATATCATGTTCAATCAGCAGAATCGAATATCCCATATCCCGCAATTTAAATATAAAATCCGACAATTCTTCTGTTTCACGCTCATTCATTCCCGCTGCCGGTTCGTCAAACAAAAGCAATTCCGGAGAACTGGCCAATGCCCGGGAAAATTCCAAATGCCGCTGGTATCCATAAGGCAGACTTGTGGCATAATTATATCTTGCCTCGTATAAGCCGGTCATCTTTAAAATCTCTTCAGCCTTCTTTAAGGTCTCCGCTTCTTCCCTTTTTGCTCTCCTGGTTTTAAAAATCACATCAAACAGATTGGCTTTCGTTTTGCTGTGGACACCCAGCATTACATTCTCCAGCACTGTCATCGTGGGAAAGAGACGGATATTTTGAAATGTACGCGCCATCCCCAGTTTTGTGATTTCATAAGGCGTTTTCCCGGTAATATCCATATCGTGAAAATAGATATGCCCCTCGGTTGGTTTATACATTCCGGTAATATTGTTAAACAGGGTTGATTTCCCCGCGCCGTTGGGCCCGATAATCCCAACTATCTCGTTTTTCCTGACTTCAATATCCGCGTTGTGTACTGCACATAACCCCCCAAAGCGCTGTGTCACCTGTTTGGCACGAAGAATCACCTCATTACTCATTCCGAACCTCCTTATGAACCGAAGCCTGCTGACGGATGTGTTTAAGATTAAATCCTCCCAGTACACCCTGAGGGCGGACAATCATCATGATAATCAGCATAACGCCGTATACGATCTGGCGCACATCCATCAAAGGTCTCAAAATTTCAGGAAGGATTGTAAGCGTCACCGCTCCCAGAACGCTTCCCATAGGATTCCCCAAACCGCCCATGATGGTCATGCTGATAATGATCGTAGACTGATCAAAGGTAAAATTGCTTGGATCTATGAATCCGATATAGTGTGCATAAAATGCGCCTGCCAGCCCGGCAAGGGAAGCTGCCACGCCAAAAGTCATCACCTTATAGGAGAAAGGATTGACTCCCATGGCAGAAGCCGCGATATCATCGTCTTTAACGGCCAAAACTCCTCTTCCAACTCGCGAATTCACAATCCTGCCTATTACGACAATCGCTAAAACCACTAAGAATAAGATCAGATAATACTGGGCCTGCTTGTTAAATTTTGCTCCAAACAATTCCAGCCTGGGAATATTGGGAATGCCGCGCGATCCCCTTGTCAGCCAGTCCATATTTGTTTCCAGGGCACGACAGATTTCACAGAAGGCCATGGTAACAATGGCAACATATCTTCCGCTGAGTTTTCTTGTGGGCATCCCAATAAGCAGTCCGAACATCCCTGTTATCACCATAGCTGTCAAAAATGTAAGAATAAAATTCCAACCTGCTTTTGTTGACAGAATAGCCGCCGTATAGGCCCCAATTCCAAAAAATCCGGCCCACCCCAAACCTGTGATTCCCATATAACCAGTTAAGACATTTAAACTGAGGGAGAGCAGGACATATACCAGACACAGGATTCCCACATTAATCAAATACTGGCGGGTAAAAATTAGCGGATATATGACTGCAACAGCAAGCAAAGCCGCATTGATATGTTTTTCATGTTTCGCCCATATATGTAAGAGCCGTTTCATACCTTGCCCTCCTATACCTTGTTAATTTTCTTATGTCCCAACAAACCTGTGGGTCTGAAAATAAGAAATATAATAATAATGACAAAGGAAATCATATCCTTGTATGCTGAGCTGATATAGCCCGCCACAATCGTTTCCAACATTCCGATAATCACGCCTCCAAGCATGGCGCCGGGAATGGAACCGATTCCTCCAAGGATTGCGGAAGCAAAAGTTTTTACGCTGACTGTCGTGTACAGCGTAGTATCGACAGAACCATAATACATGGCCACCATGGTCCCGGCAATGGCCGCACTCACGGAGCCGATGAAAAATGTGACAGTAATGACCCGGTTCACATGGACTCCCATCATCTGGGCCGCCACTGTATTCTGCGCAATGGCGCGCATGGCGCTTCCACGCTTGGTCCGGTAAACAATAATGGAAAGAACCGCCATAATCACAACAGACAAAACAATAATAATCAGCTGATTCCCTGTGATAATTACGCTTCCAATATAGATTTTTCCCACAGGAAACGCGTTTGGCACGGCTTTCGTGTCACTCCCGAAAATCGCAATCAATCCATTCATAATTACTGTGGACACACCTAATGTGGCAACCATGGAAGAAGAAATCGGCGCTTTCCTTGCTCGAATATTTGTAAGGATAAACCTATCCATCAGCGCCCCTAAAATACCTGTCGCTATGACTGCAATAAGAAAGGCCGGTATAAACCCCCATCCCATGGAAACATACAGCAGCACTACGATATACGGCGCAAACACATAAAATGCACCGTTGGCAAAGTTCGCCAGCTCCAGGACACTGTATACCATGGAAAACCCCACTGCAACCAAGGCGTATGTCGTCCCTATGGTAAGTCCGTTGATAAGCTGCTGGAACAGCATAAAAATCCCCCCTTTACTTATGTATCCTGTTTAATAATATTGCTCACCTCAAGAATCGCTCTGCAGAATCTTTCTGAAGTCAGGATCTTCCTGTAACGTGAAATCGTCTTTTCAGAATGTTCCTGAAGCGCAGAAATAGCCGCCGCTAGATTCCTTGTCTCCAGCGCTGTAATTAGGCTGCTGTGTTCCTCCACAGAGCTGTCTTTATCCGGCATGAGGACATTAAGCCACTGTGCCCTCTCAATCTGCATCTGGAGCTGTTCATGGATTTTCAGAAAGCGCTTGTTTCCTGACATCAGAAGAATCTGTCTGTGAAGTTCCATTCCGCTTCCAAAGAAACTCTCATCATCTTCACTGCCAACCGCTTTTTTATGCTTTTCTACAGTATCCCGCAGCGTCCGGATTTCCTCGTCCTTTAAACCGTTTTGGAACGCAATCCTGATCGCCTGTGTTTCCATCGCTTCCCTCACCTGATACAATTCCACAATATCCTCCAGGTTCTGCGGATGAACCACATATCTTCCGTCAATGGAATCAACTAGTTCGCATGTTTCCAGCCGCAGCAGGGCCTTTTCAACAGGTGTCCGGCTCATATTAAGCTCTGAAGCAATCTGGTTGCTGGACAGGACTTTATTGGATTCCCATTCTCCTAAAATAATCTTATTTTTCATTTGTTCAAATGCGTCGTCTACTTGTGAAGGTTTCATAAAGCACATCTCCTATAATTCGCTTTTGTTGAATTCAATATTTTTAAATTTTTAAATTCAAAAATACGTACATTTTGAATTCAATATTTTATCATATCTGTATTATATCAACACTTTTTTATGTATTCAACCGGCAAATACAACAATATTAAATTTACTTTTTGTCTATTTTAGACAAAATCCAGGCTTTTTCTGGAATTTTCTACCTTTATGGCTATTTTTCTAATAAAATAGAACATTGGAAGAGCCACATATAATGGAAATCGGAGTTAGGGCTTGTGTCCCAACTCCAATTTGTCTGCAATCTAAAAGACCGCCCAATCATCTATTATGATGACTGAACGGTCCTTTTTTATTTTCTTTATTCTGAATAATCTTTAATAGTTTCCTTCTTTCAACTGGAACTTCTCCAGCAGATTACGAAGCACCTGAGCCTGGCTGGAAAGCTCCTCGCTGGCAGCCGCGCTCTCCTCAGAAGTAGCAGAATTGCTCTGAACCACACTGGAAATCTGAGAAATCCCCTCGCTGACTCCACTGATGGACTCGGCCTGTTCCGCTGAAGCCTGGGAGATCGCATGGATCTGTCCAATCACTAACTGGGTCCCTTCCACAACAGCGCTCAACGCCCTCTGTGTCGATTCTGTCAACTGTACGCCGTTTGTCACTGCGTTCAGAGTCTTGGTAATCAACTCAGAAGTACTCTTCACGGCCTCACCACTCTTAGCGGCCAGATTCCTAACCTCATCAGCAACTACCGCAAAACCCTTGCCTGCAGTGCCTGCCCTTGCCGCCTCTACCGCCGCATTCAACGCAAGGATATTGGTCTGGAATGCAATATCATCAATGGTCTTAATGATATGTTCGATTTCATTGGAGCATCCGCTGATCTCATCCATGGCCTGAGACATTTCATGCATCTGCTGATTGCAGAGCCCAATCTGCTTCTCCACCTGATCTACCTGCTGGCTGGTCGCATCTGCATTCTTCGCATTGTCACCGATCTGGTCAGAAACCCTCTCGACTGTCTCCACCAGAGTATCCACCTCGTTGGCCTGCTCCGTGGCTCCCTGAGCCAATGCCTGCGCTCCGCTGGAAACATGCTCCGCTCCGCTGCCTACCTGGACAGCCACTGTCTGGATCTGAGACATGGTATCATTCAGCTGCTGCAGAATAATATCTGTAGAATTCTGAATCTCCACAAAATCTCCGATATAGCTGAGCTGAGGCTTCCTGGCCAAATTCCCCTGAGCGATCGCATTCAAGTTGTCTGAAATATCTGATATGTACAGGGAAAGTGTTTTGGCCGCCTGATTCAAGCTCTGAGCCAGTACACCGATCTCATCGTTGCTGTTAACCTTGATCTCAAAATCCAATTTGCCCTGAGAAAGAAGTTTACTGTTCTCCGTGATAGTCACAATTGGACGGACAATCCTGGACATGACATAGCGGATTAAGGTCAGGCTGGCAATAATAATGACCAAGACCGTTCCCAGAGCCACGATCGTCGTGACAAGGATCGCGCTGCGGAGCGCAACCTGATAATCTTCCATATCCGCGCTTGCATCACTAACCACCTGCTCCAAAAGACCAACCAGAGTGCTGACATTCTTCTTCGTCTGGTTCAGATACATCTCATCTGCTGCATCCGGATCCGTCTCGTTTAACTTGAGGATCTCAGTTGCCGACTCATGGATCGCCTGATGGATCGGAATCATCTGGTCCATCAAACCAACGATTTCCTGATTCTTGATCGTGGAACGGTCCGTGTCATACAGCCAGTGCCCCAAATCACAGGCTGTATAATCCGTACTGCCCGTAAACTCCGTACCAAAACTAATGTGAGAGCTTAAATTCTCCAGCCAGCTGAAATGCGCCTTTTCCGCCGCCAACGCCACTGCATGAATGTCTGTTGACGATTCGGTGGAATTCGTATAGCTTCTGATCTGCGACAATCCTACGGAAGTAGCCACTCCGCAGACGATGATGGCCACAAAAATCACTGCCATCCGTACCCACACTGATTTTTTGATCGAATTTCTCATAACAACCATCCCTCTTTTTCTCAATTTTTAAGGCTGCCTAAAAGCTCAGACAACCTTGAATTTTGAATGTCTCTCATGCTTTTTTATTATACTCGAAAAAAACTTTTCTTTCAACTATTTTTTCTCTTTTGGAAAAATACTTCTTCGAGACGGCTGCGGAAGAATTGAATCAACGGTCCGTTGCAGAAAGCGTTGACTACAGTTCCAATTCCCAGGATTTCCCATATATTGTTTCCGGCCATGATACAGAAGGAAACTCCACTCAGGATAGCCACAAAATCGGACAGCATTCTCGCAAAACGGAAGGGAATCCTCTCCTTTGTATATTTTGTAATAATAAAGGACACGCTGTCATAGGGAGCAATTCCCATCTCAGCAGCCATATAACAGGCGCAGCCAAGAGAGGCAAACAAAGTTCCAAGAATCAACAGGACAATCTTAAAAGGCATGGTCACAGAAAGGCCGGTCAAATCCAGAAACAGCCAACACAGGAAATCCGCCGTATATCCCACAAGAACCATATTGACAAGTGTACCCAGGCCGATACAGCGCCTCACTGTAAGCCAGACAAGCAAAAGCAATATGGCATTGACGATCAGCTGCCAGGTCCCGAAAGACATTCGGAGGAAACCGCTGACTCCCAGGTTCATGCAGGAAAACGCATCCACGCCAAAGCCGCTCATCCGGTAGCACGCCACGCACATGCCGATCAGAAGGATTCCCACAACCATCAAAAAAATTCGTTTCAAGCTGTATTTCTTCTCTCTTCTCAAGGTTTCGTTACCTCCAGCACGTAAATTCTGGATTCAAAATCTGTGTAGGGCGTTATTCCGGCAGGCAGCTCTCCCGCTGTCTCGTCACTGGTGATCAATCCCACATTCATAAGCTCATCGCCAAAATGGCAGTCCCCGGTCCGTGCATTTCGGTAACAGTATTCAGGGTTCAGTCCCAAAAGGCGTACTCTTGTGTAACTTCCATTGACACAATTTAAGATCCGGTACCAACCCACCAAGGCTGTTTTTTTATCCTCACTGACCACCATCCAGGCTGCCTCGTTCCCCTCAAAAGGGCTTTTCAGACGGTAAAAAATTCCAAACTGCAGGATCTCCCGGTATTTTTTCATAAAGGCGATCTGTTCTTTGACCTCATTCCGCTCCGGCTCTGACAGCCGATTCAGATCCAGCTCATAGCCAAAGGCGCCAAAATAAGCCACATTGGCTCTGGTATGCAGAGGCGTATTCCGGTAAACCTGATGGTTTGGCGTCACCGATACGTGCGCGCCCATACTGCTGATAGGATAGCACATGGAAGTCCCGTACTGGATCTTCAGCCGTTCGACGGCATCACTGTCGTCACTGACCCACCCCTGGGGAGCATAGTAAAGCATCCCCGGGTCAAACCGGCCGCCGCCGCTGGCACAGGATTCAAAAAGCACTTTCGGAAACTCTGTCGTCAAACGTTCGTACAGCGAATAGACGCCCAGGATATACCTGTGGTAGATTTCTCCCTGCCGGTCCGCCGGCCAGGCTGCAGAATAACACTCCGTAATGCTCCGATTCATATCCCATTTGATATAGGAAATCTTTGCTTCCCTGAGGAGCTTCGCCATCTGCTCATAAATGGCATCCACCACTTCTTTTCTGGAAAAATCCAGGACATATTGATGCCTTCCGTGAGACTCATGACGGCCCGGCGTAGATAAAATCCAGTCTGGATGAGCCCGGTAAAAATCTGAATTCCTGTTAACCATCTCAGGCTCAAACCAGAGGCCGAATTGTAAGCCCAGGCCCTCAATCCGCTCAGCCAGAAAGCCGACCCCCTTTGGCAGACGTTTTTTATTGACCCTCCAGTCTCCAAGACCTGCCCTCTCATTATTCCGCTCACCGAACCATCCATCGTCCAGCACGAAAAGCTCCACGCCGCATTCTTTTGCCCTGGAAGCAATCTCGATCAGCCGGTCTTGCGTAAAATCAAAGTAGGTGGCCTCCCAGTTGTTGTTCAAGATCGGCCGAGGCCGGTCTCTCCAGTATCCTCTGGCCAGCCTTGTCCGGTACAGCTTGTGGAAGGTCTGGCTCAGATGATTCAATCCCCGGTCTGTATAGACCATAACTGCCTCCGGCGTCTGGAAATCCTCTCCCGGCTCCAGCTTCCACTCAAAGGTTTCCGGGTCAATTCCCGCCAGCACCCGAAGCGTGTCATGGGCATCCACTTCCGCCTGGATGCGGAAGTTGCCGCTGTAAACCAGAGAGATTCCCATGGCCTCGCCCTGCCTTTCGTCGGCAGAGGGACGCTTTAACACTAGGAATGGATTATGTTCATGGGAAGAATGTCCCCTCATACTCCCGATAGACTGGATTCCAGGCTCTAGACTGCGGGTATGGATGTGACATTCCCTGGCCCAGCAGCCGGAGAGCTGCTGCCACAGGTAATCGTGATCCGGCATATCCAAAGAAAGACTCATGGCCCGTGAAAGATACACTGGCCCTTCTCCACCATTGACAAACTGCACACTGCGCGCCAAAGCCCCGCTTTCTGCAAAAATCGTATAAAGCAGTTTCACTCTCACCTTTGTCACCCTATCCTCTAAAGTGACTGTCAAAGTCTCTGCTTCCTTCTCATTTTCTGTGTAGGTGGCCGGAAGGCCAGAAAGTTTCGGCTTTCCTTTCCTGACCTGATAACCCTGATACTGAAAATCCGAAATCCTGCTGCCGTTCTCCTGTCGGATCTCCACCGCCGGCTGACGGTAATCCGTGGTCCCGAACACTGGATATTCCTGGCGCACATGCTCTAAAGAGAAGGTCCGGTCATTGTCGTAGACATAAGATGTCATGGGCCGTTTGCAGGTCTCCAGCAAATGGGAGAAATTCTCTCTGTCCCGGATCCTCTTTCCGTAATAAAGCTGCCCCAAGTGGCCATTCCTCATGACGGTCATGATATAGCTGACATCTTCATTGTACAAATGGAAGGTTTTGCTGCTTTCGTGATATACAATACTCATATTTCCCATAGTCTTCCTCCAGATTTTTCCAGAAGCAGGGCGGATTCTTTCCCGCTTCTGTGTCTGTGCATAAAAAAAAACCGAAATCTTCAGATTCCTCTGATCCTTCCGGTTTTTCTACATGGAAGCAATGGGGCTCGAACCCATGACCTCTCGCGTGTGAGGCGAACGCTCATCCCAGCTGAGCTATGCTTCCGTACTTCTCTAGTTTAGCACTTTCTTGAAAATAGTCAAGTAGTAAAATCAAATTTTTTTCTCTGCTGCACATTGGCCTTGTTTTCTGCTATAATAAATTCAAAATATACGTTATATATGATACAGGAGGTTTTCCCATGCGGCTTTTAAAAGTGCAAAAGGCTCTGAAAGCAAAAAATATCCTTTTCACCTATGCGGAGGAGGACGGCTGCGGCAGTCTGGATTTTCAATTCCGTGGGCTTCGCTATCACGTCTGGGAATTTTTAGACGATGATCTGTGGGGTGTCGAAACCAATGTGAAATGTGCCGGGAGAAGCGAAGATATCCTGGGCGACTATGAAACACAGATCGCAGATCTGATTCTCACCTGGCCCGATATGGCTGTGCCAGGCTGAGCTTTTTCTACAGCATCAGAACAATCAAAGCCACAGAAAGGACTACACCTATGGCAGCAAAAAAACGACACCTCAAAAGCCCTCTCCTCACTTTAATCTTCGCGGCCGCCGCCCTGGTCTTTGGCCTTGGCTATCCTGCCCTGCAAAGCAAAGCCCCGGCCGTCGAAACCGCCTCTTCTCCATTTCCGGCCCCGGCCGTCCTTTTGGAAGATCAGATACCTGGCGGCATACCGGAGTATTCCGGATCGCCCTACATAACCGTCCGCGATAATGTTCCAAATTTCAGCGACAAAGAAAGGTCCCTCGTTTTCTCTGAACCTGAAGGCGTTTGCGAAAGCTACAGCCAGCTGGATGACCTTGGCCGCTGCGGCCCGGCCTTTGCCTGTATCGGCATTCCTCTCATGCCCACCGAGGAGCGGGACAGCATAGGAAACGTCCGCCCCACTGGCTGGCACACAGTCAAATATGATCATATCAGCGGAAACTATCTCTATAACCGCTGTCATCTGATCGGATATCAGTTATCCGGCGAAAATGCCAACGAAAGGAATTTGATCACCGGAACCAGATACCTAAATGTAGAAGGCATGCTTCCTTTTGAAAATGAGATTGCCGACTACGTCCTTTTCACAGAAAATCATGTCCTCTACCGGGTCACCCCCGTCTTCGAAGGAGACAACCTGGTCGCCTCCGGCGTTCTTTTGGAAGCGGAATCCATAGAGGACGACGAGATCTCCTTCTGCGTTTTCTGCTACAATATCCAACCCGGCGTCACCATCGACTACCGAACCGGCGACTCTACTCTTCTCGATCATTCGTCAGTTTAAAACGGTCCAGAATATGAAACGCCAGGCTTAAAATCATTCCCACCACACAGGCCAGGACCATACCCGTAAGCTGGATCTGCCCGATATTCACCGAAATTCCGGAAAGGCCGGTCACAAAGATCACGGAGGTCAAGGTCAGATTTCTGGAACGGCCGTAATCCACCTTGGAATCCACCAAAATCCGAAGGCCCGAGGCCCCGATCATTCCGTAAAGCAGAAAAGAGATGCCGCCGATGACCGGACCGGGAATGGTCTGAATCAGCATGGAGAGCTTCCCCACAAAGGAACAGACAATGGAGAGTACCGCCGCACCGGCAATGACCCTCACGCTGTATACTTTCGTCACCGCCATGACGCCAATGTTTTCCCCGTAAGTGGTGGTCGGCACAGAGCCTATGAGGCCGGAAAGCATGGTAGAAAAATTATCGCCGAAAAGAGAACGGTGAAGCCCCGGATCCTTTAATAAATCCCGTCCGATAATCTTGCTGGTGACCACCTGATGGCCGATATGCTCTGAGGCGATCACAAGAAGCACAGGAAGGATGATCAGGATTGCCTCCAGATTAAACTTCGGCGTCTGGAAGCCTGGCATTGCAAAGACCGGCGCATTTGCCACCTCCGTAAAATCAATGATTCCACAGCAAAGCGCCGCCGCATATCCCGCAATGACTGCAATCAAAATGGGAATCACCGACAAAAAACCCCGGAACAGAATATTGCCAAACACGGCCACCCCCAGAGTCGCCAGAAAGACAATGACATTTTTGGGGTCGATCACCTCGTCCAAAAGGCCTGCATTGGAGGCCGCATTCCCGGAAAGCTCCAGACCAATCAGCGCCACCACCGGGCCCATGGCTGCCGGCGGAAGGACAACGTCAATCCAGTCCGATCCAAATTTGTAAATAATAAGCGCCAACACACATCCCAGAAATCCCACAGCCACAAATCCACCCAGCGCATACTCATATCCCATTTTACTGATCACGATCCCAGCCGGAGCCAGAAACGCAAAGCTGGAACCTAAATACGCCGGAGCCTTCCCTTTTGTGACCAAAATGAAAATCAAAGTTCCAACGCCGTTCATAAACAGCACAACCGCCGGGCTGATCCCAAATAAAAACGGCACCAGCACTGACGCGCCGAACATGGCAAACATATGCTGAATGCTAAGGGGGATCAACAGCTTAACCGGAACTTTCTCCTCCACCTGAATGATCTTTCTGCCTTCCATTTTCACGCCCTCCTATTTCTCCCTATTTCCAGATAAACTTTGTTATTTTTCCACCATTGATTATATCATGCGGGAATATATGGCACAACCTCAAAAACTGTCAGAATATTCTCCCGTACCCGGAAACGAACGTCATAGCCTGCAAAGGCTACTCCGTATCTTCGGCTTTCATCATCATGATAAGCCGGTCTTGGATCCTGTCTCAGCACCTCCAAAAGCGCTTCCTGCTTCTCCCTGGGAAACAGCCCAAGAAGCTCCTCTGGAAATTCTACCAAAAGAGCATGCTTCTTTCCTTCACGGGCAAACCCCTCTCTGGCTTTTGGATGGGCATCTGTGTAAGCCAGATACGGCTTGATGTCGTAGATGGGCGTTCTGTTTCTCAAATCAATTCCCGACACAAATAAAACCGGTCCTTCCTCCGAATTCTCGATTCTCTCCAGCTTCACCGAAGAAAGTCCGATGGCATTGGGGCGGAAAGGCGATCTTGTGGCGAAAACTCCCATCCGAACCTTTCCCCCAAGCCTTGGCGGCTTCACCATGGGGGACCAGTAATCCTCATCCACTCCCTGAAACTGCCAGAGAAGCCATAGATAGTCGAATTCCTCCAGTCCCCGAACCGCCTCCAGAGAGCGATACTCTGGCTCAAATATAATCCGGCCTTTTAATCCTTCCACCAGCCCGCTCTGCCTGGGGATGCCGAACTTCTCCTCAAAATCCGTATAAATATACGCAATCACTTTCATCCGCCTCTGTCTCCCTATACCAGAAAAACAGCCGTCTCCCTTCCGGTCAGACGGCTGTACATTCCTTAAAATTTTACTTCTTCTCCCCGTTTCATCCGGTCGTGAAATTCTGCCACAGCCGCAAACATCACGTCGCCGCTGGAGTTGATGGCTGTCTCCAGAGAATCCTGAACCACACCGATGATAAAACCGACAGCAACCGCCTGCATGGCAATGTCATTGCCGATTCCAAAGAGAGCGCAGGCCATGGGAATCAGCAAAAGAGAGCCGCCTGCCACGCCGGAGGCCCCGCAGGCTCCCAAGGTCGCCAGAAGGCTTAACATCACCGCCGAAGGAATATCCACCGGAATCTGCAGAGTCCGCGCCACTGCCAGAGCCATCACTGTGATGGTGATCGCGGCGCCGTCCATATTGATGGTCGCCCCCAGTGGAATGGATACGGAATAGAAATCCGGTTCCAGTCCCAGCTTTTCACACAGGGCCATATTGACCGGAATATTGGCCGCAGAGCTTCTGGTAAAGAAAGCTGTCACTCCGCTCTCCTTCAGACACCTAAGCACCAGCGGATAGGGATTTCGCCGAAGGAAAATCGCCGCAATCAGCGGATCTACAATCAGCGCCACTGCCAGCATACAGCCCACCAGCAGAAGCAGAAGCTTTCCGTAATCTGTGAAAATACCCAGGCCGTTTTCTGATACGGTCTGGAATACCAGGCCAAGGATACCAAAGGGAGCAAGCTGGATCACCCAGCGGACCGCCTGGGAAACCATGTCGGCAAAATCTGTCACCAGCTTTTTTGTCTCGGCAGAGGCCAGCTTTTTGAGAGCCAAACCAAAAATCACAGCCCAGAACAGGATTCCCACATAATTGGCGTTCATCAAAGAGGCGACCGGGTTAGACACCATATTGTTGATCAGGTTTGTCAAAACCTCCCCGATGCCCTCAGGCGGAGTATTGGAAGCTGCCGCCACATCCAGTCTGATCTCCACGGGGAACAAAAAACTTCCCACCACAGCCACCACGGCCGCCAGTAGTGTGCTGAGCATATACAGAATGATGACCGTGCGGAAACGGCCTCCGATTCCTACGTTTGCATTGGCCAGGGCGCTCATAACCAGCACAAATACCAGTACCGGGGCGATTGCTTTCAGCGCCCCCACAAAAACATCGCCCAGAATCGCAACCACGGACGCCTTGGGCAGCGCGAGCCCAAGCACAGCGCCGATGATCAGACCCACCAGGATCCGTAAAATCAGACTTATGCTGTTCCACTTGTTTACAAGATTCTTCATACGTTTAACCCCTTCCTTATCTCATTATTTCATTGCTCCCTGAATCCCGGCCAAAAGCTCCTCGTAAGTCTCAAATGCCGGGATATCCGGATTGTCCGCTTTGATCTTATCCGTACTGCGGAACAAAAATCCAGCCTTTCCCGCTTTGATCATCGCCAGATCGTTATAGCTGTCCCCCGCAGCAATCGTCTCATAGCCAATGGACTGAAATGCCTTCACTGTACTAAGTTTAGAGTCTGCGATCCGCATTTTAAAGCCAGTGATCTCTCCATTCCCGGCCACCTCCAGACTATTGCAAAAGATCGTAGGCCAGCCCAGCTTTTTCATAAGAGGCGCTGCAAACTCCGTAAAGGTATCGCTGATAATGACTGCCTGGGTGCAGGCGCGCAGATTATCCAGAAATTCCTTCGCTCCCGGAAGCGGATCAATCTTCGCGATGGTATCCTGAATCTCTCTAAGACCCAGCCCATGCTCTTTCAGAATACCGAGACGCCATCTCATCAGCTTGTCATAATCCGGCTCGTCCCTGGTGGTGCGCTTAAGTTCCAAAATACCACTGGCCTCGGCAAAGGCAATCCAGATCTCTGGCACCAGCACGCCCTCTAAATCCAAACATGTCATGTACATTATTCCTTTTCCTCCTGAATGTTATACTGTTATAAATATACCCTAAACTCTGTGGAATGGCAATAGCAGGGCTCCGTTTTTACCCTCTGAGCTTCTCCGAATATGCTGCCCTTGGTCCGCCGATATATTTCAGTCTGGTCCTGGCGCACACCACATGGGCGCTTCCGATACACTTCACCTTTGTCCGCACCGGAACAGCCACAGCCTGCAGGTGCATTCCAATAAGAGTATCTCCTATGTCGATCCCCGCCTGGGCCTTTATCTCCTCCACCGCCACAGCCTGGGAAAATCCATGGTAGGCCGCCGCGGCAAAGGAACCGCCTGCTTTCAGCTGAGGCACCACATTGACCATGGGAAGTCCGTGGCTTTTCGCCGCCGCTTTCTCTAAAATCACCGCCCGGTTCAGATGCTCGCAGCACTGGGCCGCCAGGTAGATTCCCTTTTCCCTGCAGGCCTCGCAAAACGTCTCAAAGAGCGCCTTTCCAATCTCCTCGCTGGACCAGGAACCGATTTTCCGACTGGCCACCTCGCTGGAAGAACACCCCACCACCAAAATTTCTCCTTCTGAGAGCTCTGCCATCTCCCAAAGCTCGTCAAACACCTGTCTGGCCTGACTTTTGATCTCCTCTATTTTGTCAAACTTCTCTTCTGATACGCCTTTCATAGTTTCTCCTTCCTGTCTGCAGAGACTTTATTTCCCGGCACACTTTGGCAAAATTTCCTATTATACATTATAATCTCAGACCACTTCAAATGTAAAGAGCCAAAAATGCGCATGGTCTCTTTTTGTCTAACCTCTGGAAATTCTTTCTATTTTTCTCTATATTGTTCTTAATAGTAAGCACTATCAAACCAATAGGAGGTAACACGAATGAAAAAGTCTCTCGAGTCTCTGCTGCGTCAGGCAGGAGTAAACAAATGTTACGTCGGCTACCCTTTCTTTGCAGAGGCCGTGTCCATGGCGCTGGAAGACCCTTCCCGTCTGTCTGGCATTCAGAAAAACATCTATATGCCCATTGCCAGACGGCACAATGTCTCTATGTTCCAGCTGGAAAAAGATATCCGAACCATTCGGGATGTGGTGATGAGAAACGGCGGGTATGAGCTTCTGGAAGAATTATCCGGTTACCATTTCAGACGAAAAGACCCGCTTTATCCAAAAGAACTCATTGAAATATTTGCTGACTGCCTGAGGGAACCTTAAAAGTTTTCTGTCCCTCACTGAAATCCATGGGTTTCCAGAAAGGCAAAAACAGTGCCATAGTAAAGATCCGGTTGTTTATCCTGCACCTGCACATGTCCCGCGCCTTCCACCATCAGAATCTCCTTTTCTCCTGCAGCCGCCTCATAGAGCTCCAGACTCATCTGGGGCGGCACAAACACATCCTCCATCCCGTGGATAAAAAGGATCGGCAGAGAAGTCTTTTTTACGGCCTCCAGGGCGGAAGCCTCCCTCAGACTGTACCCGCCCCGGATCTTCAGCATAAGGGAGGCCCCGGGAAGCAGTGGAAATGCCGGCAGACCAGCCCACTCCTTCATCTGCTTGGCGAACATCTGGTAGGCATCCGTATAGGCGCTGTCCGCCACAATCGCCTTCACCTCCCCAGGAAGCTCTTCCTCTCCTGACATCATCAGAGCACAGGCTGCCCCCATGGACTGCCCGTGGATGGCAATGCCGGCCTCAGGATCTCGCTTCAAAATCAAGTCCAGCCAGAGGAGATTATCCAGCCGGTCCGTCCAGCCCATACCGATAAAGTCCCCTTCACTCTCTCCATTGCAGCGCATGTCCGGCACCAAAATCTGGTAGCCCTCCTTCGCATACTGACAGGCAATGGGATACAGCTCTTCTTTCCATCCAGTATAGCCGTGGAGCAACAGCACCCATTTGTGTCCGGCAGGCTCTCCTGTCTGGTAAAAGAGCCGTCCTACCAGCTCATAACCATCCCCCGTTGTCACCGTAACCATCTCCGAGGCGGAGGTCTCCAGCCATTCTTTCGTCTCATTTTTAGCTTCCGCTTGGTTTTCCAGAATGTCGTCTGTCTGCACCAGCGCTTCCAGCCCTTCCTCTGTCAGCTCCTCAAATGCCTCCAGCTTTTCCATAGTTTCCGGGACCAGCGCCACGTTTACCAAAATATTGCATGCGATTATGTACACGGCCAGAAGAACCGCTGCTCCAACCAAGAGCACTTTCTTCCATCTCTTTCGTCTCCCCATTGTCTTCGCCTGTTTCCCTTCCCCTCTTTCTTCTTATTATACCATAATTCTCTCCTCGAAAAAAGGAGGGAAAACTTTCCGTTTCCCCTCCTCCTTCTCACAGCATGGAAAGAATGTCCTCCTTCGGCTGAGCCCCCACAGATCTCGCCGCCTCTTTGCCGTCTTTCATAACCACCAATGTGGGAATACTCATGACTCCAAATTCCCCGGCCAGCTCCGGCTGCTCGTCCACATTGACTTTCCCCACCCGGATGTCTGTCCTCTCCTCTCCAATCTCCTCCACAATCGGCGCAACCATGCGGCAGGGCCCGCACCATGCCGCCCAAAAGTCAAGCAGCACCGGTTTCCCACTCTCCAAAACTTCTTGCTTAAAATTGTCCTTTGTAATCGTGATCACTGACATATCAATTCCTCCTTATACTTTATGGCTTCCTGTCCTTCTCAGTATCTGCTTCCATTCTCTCCGCTATACCTTTTCTCCAGGCACCTTCCATTTCCTGCGCCTGCTGCACTTCTTTTCCAGCCGCAGTTTTCTAGGAAAGGACATATAACTCTTTTCCTTATGGTATTTTTGTCGCTTCCTATAGTTTACTACACTTTTTTCTTTCTGGCAATTTATACTTGAAGATTCTCACCCCAGGCATTACAATAAAAAGAAATAAAGATAAGGAGGCTTTTCCTATGATCAAAAACAGAAAACACGGCCACATCGGCCTTGCCACCAACGATGTGGAAAAGGATGCAAAATGGTATGTCGACGTCCTGGGATTCGAGGTGATCGGCAAATTCCCCAACGGAGGGAACTATGTCTATTTCCTGAAAAACTGTGACGTGGTCTATGAGATGTATCAGGCAGACCCGCCCCTTTCCGCAGAAACCGCCGGCAAAATTGACCATTACAGCTTTGACTCCACTGATATCGAAGCTGATTACAAATACTGTGTGGAACAGGGCTATCCCATTACCACCAACGGAATCGAGGAGCTTTCCACATTCTGGGAGAAGGGCGTCCGCTATTTCAAAATTGCAAGCCCCACCGGCGAGCAGCTGGAATTCTGCCAGATTTTATAAAACGCATACAGGAATATTTTCTGCACTGAATTTTACACTTGCAATTCTATCTGTCATGTATTACAATACTCACAGATAATACACTATCTTTAAATTAAGAGAAGGAGGATTCCACTATGGCACACGTAATTTCTGACGAATGTGTAGCTTGCGGCACCTGCGCTGACGAATGTCCCGTATCCGCAATCTCCGAGGGCGACGGAAAATATGAGATCAACGCTGATGAGTGTGTAGACTGCGGTTCCTGCGCAGCAGCATGTCCTACAGGCGCCATCTCCGCCGAATAATTAAAAAGCCTTACATAAGAACAGCCGGTATCTGCCGGCTGTTTTTTTGCATACGGAAATCATTCCCGTGCCATACTATAGTAAACGACAAAAAATTTTTGTCGTTTACTATTAATCCTGTATGACAAGGAGGATGATCTGTGAAAATTCTGTTTTATGACACAAAACCTTATGACAAAGAGACCTTTGAGAAACTGCTTCCCGGCTTTTCAGGTATCGCCATAGACTTCCTGAAGACAGACATCTCACCAAGGACAGCGCCTCTTGCCAGAGGCTATGACGCCATCTGTGCTTTCGTCAGTTCCAACCTGGGAAAAGACACTCTGGATGTTCTTCATAAGTGCGGCATCCGGCTGCTCCTCATGCGGTGCGCCGGCTTCAACAACATTGACCTGAAGACAGCAAAGGATTACGGTATGACGATCCTGCGCGTACCAGGCTATTCCCCGGAGGCTGTCGCCGAACATGCCATAGCCCTGGCCCTGGCCGTCAACCGCCATTTGCACAAATCCTACATCAAGGTCCGTGAAAACAATTTCAGCCTGGTAGGGCTCATGGGCTTTAATTTTTACCAAAAAACTGCAGGCATCATCGGTACCGGAAAAATCGGCGCCGCCATGGCAAAGCTCTGCCACGGGTTCGGCATGAACGTACTGGCCTATGATGTCTACCAGAATCCTGATCTGGGATTTGCCTCCTATGTGGACCTGGACGAACTTCTCGCTTCCAGCGACCTGATCTCTCTCCACTGTCCCCTCATGGATTCTACCTATCATCTGATCAACAAGGATACCATTGAAAAGATGAAGGACGGTGTCATCCTCATCAACACTTCCCGCGGCGGTCTGATCAAAACAGAAGATCTGATCCTTGGGATCCGTGCACGGAAATTTTTCGGTGTAGGGCTGGATGTCTATGAAGAAGAGACCAAAAATGTATTTGAGGATCGTTCTGACGAGATCCTGGAACATTCCACAACGGCAAGGCTCCTCTCTTTCCCCAACGTGATTATTACCTCCCATCAGGGATTTTTTACCCAGGAAGCACTGGAGGCCATCGCTGATACCACCCTGTCCAATGCAAAGGGATATGAGACGGGGAATATTCCATCCGGAAATATTGTGGATTCCTGAGTCTTCAGGAATCCTTTCGTCTCCCCCAGGGAAAACGGCTCTTTTTCATGCCGCGAACTGGTACCCTTGTGGCTGCAGCCTCGCTTCTCTGCCGCTGTACCCGCTGGCAGGCCCGTATGGTCTCATCCAGCTTCCGATACCGTTCTTCTTCCCGCTCCTCCCTGTCCCGCATCAGATAGTTCATTTCCTTAACCAGTTTTTCGGAGACTGTCCCTCCGACCTCTTTGCTGAGAATATCCTGGTTTCTCCTGAGGGCTTCCGCCAAAACGTCTGTCATGATGGTCTGGAATTGCTGCATTTTTTCCGGTGAAGCTGTCAGACTTCCGTTTTCCACCATCTCCAGAGCCGTCTCCCCACCATCCGCTTCTGCCTGATTTTCCTTGCTCTTCTCTCGTCTGTCTTCTTCCAATGCCTTTTCCTCTTCTCTGTCTTCTTCCTGCCAATCCGGCTCAAAAGAAGCCTCTGGCTTGTGCATATGTTCCTCTGTTTGCCCCATATCCTCCGCCTGGCTGAGGCCCTCTGACAGCTTTCCTGTCATTTTTTCCAGCACCGCCTCTGTCATTGGCCCGGATGCGCTGGCAGAAAGCCGGTGCGACAGCCTGTCCAAACGGTCCGGTTTTTTCTCTTCTCCCTCATGGTTATGTACTACTCCCGTCTCGTCCGCCTCTTTTCCGCCTGTCTGCCCTTCAAGTACCTGAAACCGCTTCTCCTGGCCTTTTGAAGCTTCTGCCTCTTCCGAATCTGCCGCATTTTTCTCCATATTTCGCAATAAAAATCCAGCCTCATCTGCCTTTTCCTCCGGTCCGTACTCCTCATTCAGACTGGTCTTGATGGCCTTTAGCTGGTATCCAAGTTCCTTTAATTCTTTTATCCGCTGAAACAGCGCAAGCTGCTTCTCTGTATAGTAACGATGTCCCAACTCGTTCCTGGGTATTTCCAGTTTCAACTCTTCCTCCCAATACCGTAATACATGGGCCTCCACGGCAAGCTCCCGCGAAGCCTCGGAAATTAAATAATGAGTCAA
>JAAWBT010000069.1 GCA_022792835.1 Lachnospiraceae bacterium
AAAAGCAAGACTGCTCCCAGTTTCTTTTTCTGCGTATATCTGCGCACCTTCATGGCAGGCCCTCAGTTTTTTAAAGCTTTTCTACCTTATAGCCCACGCCCCAGACCACTTTCAAATAAGTAGGATTCTTGGGATTGATTTCAATTTTCTCTCTGATATGCCGGATATGGACCGCCACCGTATTATCCACACCGATGGCTTCCTCATTCCAGATATTCTCATAAATCTGTTCGATGGAAAAAACCTTCCCTGCATTCATGACCAGGAAGCGGAGAATGTTGTATTCCATGGGGGTTAATTTCACCGGATCGCCGTCAAGGGTCACTTCCTTCGTATCGTCATTGATACAAAGCCCCCCCGTCTTGTGAATGGTATCTCCACTCTCCATGGCCATGGTCCCAAGCTTCGTGTATCTCCGGATATGAGACTTCACTCTCGCCACCAGCTCCAGCGGATTGAAGGGCTTGGTAATATAATCGTCGGCGCCAATGTTGAGCCCCAGGATCTTGTCTACGTCTTCAGACTTTGCTGAAAGGATAATAATGGGAATGCTGCTGGTCTCCCGGATCTTGAGGGTTGCCCGAATCCCATCCAGCTTCGGCATCATCACGTCGATCAAAAGAAGCTCCACCTTGTTATCTGCCAGAAGTTTTATGGCCTCCTCGCCGTCATAGGCCTTCAGGACATTGTAGCCTTCCTGCCGCAGGTAAATATCAATCGCCTCGACGATTTCCCGGTCGTCGTCGCACACCAGTATTGTAATGTCATCCATATCACGTACCCCTCCTGCCTTTCCTCTTTGTCTTCCCCGCCTTTATCATAGCAGGCTAATCTGAAAATCCCCGTGGGATTCCCTTAATATTTTCTAAATTCTATTTTCTGCGATATCCAGGATGTCCTTTACCGTTTCAGCCAGATAGACTGCTCCGTTTTCCTCAAGCTCCAAAAAGCCCCGGAACCCCCAGCCCACGCCAATGGTATCCATACCTGCATTTTTCCCTGTCTTCATATCAGTACCGGAGTCTCCCACGTAAAGCACTTGCTCCGGTTCAAGGCCCATCCGCCCGCAAAGCTCCAGGGCTCCTGCCGGATCCGGCTTCTTGGGCACCCCGGCCCTTTCTCCGAATACGCCCACAAAGGGAATCCTATGAAACAGCTTGTCAATGAGCTTTTCCGTATAATCCGTCCGCTTATTGGAATTGACTGCCAGAAAGACCCCTTTTTGGACCAGCTCATCCAGAAGCCTGTCAATTCCCTCGTAAGGATGGCTTTTATTCATATATCTTCGATCATAGGCTTCCACAAAGAAATCCAGCATCTGCTCAATAACACTGTCATCCTCTCTTACTTCCTCCGGCACACTGTTTTCCATCAGATTCCGAAAGCCCCGTCCCACCTTCAGCCGGTAAGCCTCCACCGGCCAGACAGGATACCCCATCCGCTCAAGTGCCTCATTGACACTGTCCGCCAGATCTTCCAGCGTATTGATCAGCGTCCCGTCCAGATCAAAAATAATCCCTTTATATTCTTTCCCGTTTTTCCTCATATTGTTCCCTTCATTTTCTGCTTCTTTTTTTCCTCGGTTCAGTCCAGATAAAGCGGCGGCTCGTAATCCTTTCCCAAAAGCGCCCTCTTGTTGACCTGAAAATTTAAAAAAGCCCTCTCTGCCTGCACAATCCATCTGTGTTCATCCTGGTCATACACCAGAAGCATGTCTGGCTGCGTGGGATGATGTTTCACTGTATTCGTCTCATATTCCATTCCAGTCAAAGGGTTGATAGCCGGTCCCCGCAGGTCAAGTACTTCTTCCGCAACCTCTTCCTTCCGGCTTTCTTCCTCCGTCTGTTCTTCTTTCTCTTCTTTTTCCTCTTTTATATCTGTCTGCTCTGTCTGTTTTTTGCTTCCCTCCGCCGCCCGGCGTGCCCGTCTCTCCAGGGACCGCAAAAATGGATTTTCAAGCCGCCGTTTTACTGCTGCATCCCAGGAGGCAATCTTTTCTTCCATGTCCGGGCTTAAAGGCTCCTCCTCTTCCTCTGGCTCTTCGTTCCATCCCTCTGGAGTCAACGCCGCCCAGTCCTCCTGTTCAGCCTCCTCCACATCCTGCCAATATCCTCTCTCCCCCATGGGCTTTGACGGCGGCGCCTCCTCTGGCTCTCTCGGGATCACATACGGTGCAGACACAGAAGAAATATCGCCTCTGCTCCCTGAAAAGCTTCCGGGCATCCGAAGTTCCTCTTCCTCTGCTTCCTTCTCCTCTGCCTTTCCATCAAAAAGAGGCGGCTCATCTGCCATCAGTTCGTCTGCAGGCTTTTCCGGCTCTCTTGGAATCACATACGGCGCGGACGCAAAGGACACGTCCCCGTTTCCTTCCGGGATCATATCAAAACTGCCGCTCTCCCAGTCCGCCTCCGCTTCTGGCGTCATCTCTTTCTCTGAGGTTTCCTCTTTCCCGACCGGAGATTCCTCTTCCCGCTTCACAGCATAAGGTGCAGACACCTGGGAAAACTCTTCGCCATAAAAATCTTCCAGATCAAAGAATTCCAGATCTTCTAAATCTTCTTCTCTCTCTTCTTCTATGGGAATATCTTCCAATTCCGAGAACAATTCTTCCTCAAAGGGCAATTCGGACAAGTTTTCTTCCTGTGAAATCTCTGTTTCCGACACGCTTTCTACCGTCTGCAGCGCATCTTTTTCCGATGACAATTCTTCCTCCGGTGGCAGTTCCCCTTCTAATGATGGCTTTGCTGATGATGCTTCTGCTTCAGGTAATGGCTCTTCTATCGGCAGTTCTTCCTCCAGTTCGCCTCCATCTGAGGGTACTTGTGCATCACGCACAGTTCCCGCATCAATCAGGAGCTCATCCTCCCCGGGCTCTGCCACTGGCTCTGCCTGTCTTGTTCCCATCACCGGTACTGTCAAGGTTGGCCAGACAAGCGGTTTTTTGCGGGCCCAGGCCAGAGTATCCGCCTCGGAATATAATTCTTTCTGAACCGATTCCATAAGCGCCAGTTCGATCTCTTTCAATACGTCGGCATTCACATCGCCCTCTTCTACACCGCTCTCCGGCTGGGGCTGCCTGGTGACTGCCGCTTCCGCTTTGGCAAGCCGCGAGGCTCTCAACCGCCCTGCAGAATGCTTTCCGGAAGCATGACTTGCCTCCTCCTCTTTTCTCCCACCCGCCGGCTGCTGATCCCGGACCGGCTCCACAGCCTGGGAGACCACGGGGGGCTGAACGGGAGAAGCTGCCGACTCTACCGGGTCAATCACAGAAATTTTCACTACGCATCCGAGCGCCTGCGCGATTTCCTTCATGTCCTGCTCCTGAAAATTGTCCCTGTTCAGTTTTTGAGTCAAATTCTGCCTGGACATGGGCTTGCCCGTCTGAACCTCCATCAGTTCTGCCAACTGGCGGATGGTCATATTTTTTCTTTTTAAGATAATTTTAATCTGTTCGCCAAAGGTCAACTCCATATTTGAATACCTCTTTGCCATACGACATGTCTCTATGTCGATTGTAAAACATTCTCATTACTTTGTAAACCTAAATCTTTCTTAAGAAATCACATCTGTTTCACGCAGATCGGTCGAACAGGCCATAAGCCTTAAGCCCTATCTTTCATCCTGTTTTCTCGGTTCATAGCCCAGGGCCTTAAGCATCTCCATATCCTGTCTGATAGTAATACCAGAGGTTGTCAGCATATCACCAGAAATAGCCGCGTTGGCGCCGGAGAGAAAACAAGCCCTGCCCTGGTCCGGCAAAAGCCCCCTTCCACCTGCCAGGCGGATGGCCCCATCCGGTACTAAAAAACGAAACAAAGCGACAATCCTTCTCATGTCCTCTGGTTTCAGTCTCTCATTTTTCTCGTAGGGGGTTCCAGGAATGGGGTTCAAAAGATTCACCGGAATGGAACGGATCCCCAACTCCCGGACCGTAAGCGCCATGTCAATGCGGTCTTCCATGGTCTCCCCAAGTCCCATGATGCCGCCGCTGCAGAGACTTAAACCTGCCGCCTTCGCCGCCCGGATAGCCGCCAGCTTGTCATCATAAGAATGGGAGGTGCAGACTTTGGGAAAATACCTTCTGGAACTTTCCAGGTTGTTATGTACCCGCTCCGCCCCTGCCGCCTTAAGGCGCCGGTACTGGTCCTCATTCAGCAGTCCAAAAGACACACACACCGATATTCCTGTCTTTGCTTTGATATCGCGGATGCTTGCGCACATCTGGTCCACTTCCTTTTCCGAGAGTCGTTTTCCGGAGGTCACGATGGAATATCTAAGTACTCCCCGTTCCTCATTATAGCGGGCCTGGGCTGTGATCTCCTCTGTTCCAAGAAGCGGATATTCTCCTGCCCCGGTGTGATAATGAACAGATTGGGCACAATACTTGCAATCCTCTGAACACCGCCCGCTCTTTCCATTGATAATCGTACAGATATCAAAGCTGTTTCCACAAAATACTTCTCGTATCTCGTTGGCCGCCTCACAGAGCTCCTCCAAAGGCGCTTCTGCCAGCCACAGCGCTTCTTCCTTTCCAATCAGCTTTCCGCCCAAAACCTGCCGCTTTAACTCCTGCAGTCTCCTCATTTCCTCTTTTTGTTCTTGTAATCCCATACATTTCCGCCCTTCCTTTTTATTCTCTTTTTCTTTACTATAAAAATTCTCCCCCTCCATCTTTGACACCTGAATTTTAACAACAAAAAACACCGTCCCCAATGACATTTCATCAAAGACAGTGCTTTCGTGCGCCGCCAGGGGCTCGAACCCTGGACACCCTGATTAAGAGTCAGGTGCTCTA
>JAAWBT010000070.1 GCA_022792835.1 Lachnospiraceae bacterium
AGGAGTAGGCATATTGTGGAAGGCCGGTTGAAGCCCAAGCAGGGTTCTGCCCCCCCAAAGGAAGTTGAGTATCAGCAAACACAGGGTGTGTAAAAAGCTGAGGGATGTCAGCGGCCTGGCCGGCTTTGATCATGTGGTCAAGTTTGCCACTTAATTTTTAAAATAATCCTAAAAAATAGAAAATAAGACATATTTTTCAAGAAAAATATTGCGTTTTTTATTGAACTAAAATAGAATTATTAAGTAGGAATATCGTCATATAATGGGGGATTTGCCTGTGTTTATTGACCTGTTGACCAATAATGGAAAACCATATCTGCGTTTGGTCCATGCCGTGAGGGTGGAGAATGCTTCCGGGAAAAAAGTATCTACGAAAAAAGTACTTCTGAATATTGGACCGTTGGACCGGTTCGATGACGGAGAAGCGGATTATCTGCATCGGCTTCGCCAGTCCTTTCGCGCCGGTCAGCCGCTGATTTCTTCCCTGGAGCCTTATTGTTCCGGACAGGAGACGGAGGAAAAATATTTTTTCACCATAAAAAGAGGTTCCCAGGAATGCATTGGGCATCCGGCCCTTTTTTCGCACCTTCTTCTGGAACGTATTCTGGAAGAGCTGGGGTTAAGCGCTCTGATTTCTTCCCGCAAGGGCCTTACGAAGATGGAATATGATGTCTATGGTTTTACAAAACTGCTTGTCTTTGGCAGGATTCTGAACCCAGCCTCTAAGGCTGCTACTGTTAGGCAGAACGGGGATTATTATGAGCCTATTCTGAAGAATTTTAATCCGGACAATGTCTATGACACACTCTCCTTTATTGCCGAGAATAAGGACAGGATTATACGCCGTATGAATACCAGCCTTGTAAAGAAGGCACATCGCGACCCGAATGTCATGTACTATGATGTCACAAATTTTTATCTGGAAGAGAAAGAAAATATTCTGAAGGATGAAGGGGACGGTATGGAACGGGTATGGAAGAAAATGGAGGGGTATAAAGAAGAAAAGAGGACTCCTCTTGTACAGATGGGCCTTTTTATGGACAATTGCGGGATTCCTGTGGCCATTGAATCATTTCCCGGCGATACGCCAGATTATCTTACCCTGCGTCCGGCGCTGGAAAAAAATATTGACAGGCTGGACCTTACCCGCTTTATTTTGATCGGAGACAGGGGAATGTGCAGTTATCCGAATCTTCTGCATATTTTGGATGCGGGAAACGGATATATCATTTCCGGAAGCCTGCCTAAAAGCACGAAAGAAGAGCGGCAGTGGGCTTATTCAGAAGAAGGATACAAGATGGTCAGTGAAGACTTTAAATACAAATCACGGGTTGTGAGTAAAATGGTCTATGACGAGCGGGGAAACGGACGTTTTATTCAGGAGAAGGAAGTGGTTTACTGGAACCGGAAATTTAAGAAACGATGTGAAGCAGAAAATAAAAGCTCTTTTGAACTTCTGGAAAAGCTGGAAGAGTCTACCGTAAATTTCCAGGTTTCATCTGCACAGCTTAGGGGAATCCGTAAATTTTTGGGTAAAGACTGTAAAAATAAAAAAATAGGAGAGACACTTGGATCAAAGGAGCTGGAGCAGCTGATTGATTATGAGAAGGTCAGAGAATTCAAGGAAGGAATAGGATATTGCAGGATCGTAACCTCTGAGCTTGATATGGAGCCTCTGGATGTGATTGATAAATATCATGGGCTCACCCGGATCGAAGACCAGTTCAGAGTCATGAAAGGAGTTCTGGATACCAGGTCGCTTTTTGTCAGGACGCCGGAACATGTGGACGGCCATCTGCTTGTCTGTCTGATTGCCCTTGTGGCGCTGCGGATCATCCAGACCCGCATTGTCCAGTGTGAACACAGCGCGGAAGCGGAGAATGAAAGAAGGTACTGGTCTTATGGATTATCTGGTGAGAGAGTGCAGCGGGCGCTCAATAAATGGAAGGTAGATAAACTTCCGGGAGATCTGTACCGGTTTCACGATACGGATGATCCGGACTTAAAGAGAATTCTGGACGCATTTTCCATTGAGATACCAGCAAAACTGTTTCGCCGGGCAGAATTAAAACGTATAAAAACAAATATGAAGATTTTATTATAATCATATATTTTTTTCTGTTTTTTGGTATAATATAAAAATAGTCCTACGGGGCGAAACATCCATTGCCGTAGGCGGCAATGGAAACAGTGGTAAAGGGGAATATTGTGCAGAAAAATTTTATGATTGAAAGCATCAGTTATCTGGAACCCTCCCTGCGTATGGTCACGCCGGGCATGGTTCTTGTGGCAGTTATTCTTGCGGCGGTGGCCGGGATTTTATATAGCTGCTTCACTGAGAAAAAAGGAACGACAGCCAGGTGTTTTGCGGCTGGCTGTCTGGTTTTTTATTTGAGCCTTGTCTATGCGTCTACTGTGTTCGGGAGAAAAGTGAGAGCGACATATACCTATGAATTGATGCCTTTTTGGTCTTATCAGGAAATCGCAGCAGGAAATACGAAACTGCTGATTGAGAATTTCTGGAATGTCATGCTGCTCTTGCCGGTGGGGATTCTGCTTCCGGTCTGCACAGAGAGGACAAGGCTTCGTTCCGTGGCTTTTACAGGTTTTATATTGTCCGGGACAATTGAGGTTGCCCAGCTGGTTATGAAACGAGGGCTTTTTGAGTTTGATGATATTTTTCATAACGTGGCCGGGACGGCTATTGGATACGGAATTTATACGGCGAGCCGATATTATTGCAAATGCAGGAAAAAGTCTCTGCAGACTCAGAAAAAATACGTCTGATTGGCAGGAGGCAAACGGGTCAGTGTTTTTTTACCTGATTCACACCACGGCGGAGTGCAGGTCCTAAGATCAGGGCCATGAAAATCTTGGCGGCGTCACCGGGCAGGTAGGGAACGACTCCGCTCATGAGTCCGGCTCCGAAAGAAAGATTCATCTGGAAGCAGAGCCAGAGAGTGCCAAACAGATAACATACAAAAGTTCCAAGAACCATACCGGCAGCGTGGAGGTAATACTTTTTGGGAAAATGATCCACGAAGAAGCCGGCAATGACAGCCATAAAGATAAAGCCGATCAGGTAGCCGCCTGTGGGGCCTGCCAGCTTGGCGGGTCCTCCGGTAAAGCCGGAAAATACGGGAATGCCTGCCAGCCCGATCAGGAGATAGGCCAGGTAACTGAGTGTTCCGGCTTTCATACCCAGTACATAAAGGGTGATGTAGACGGCAAGATTGGTGAAGGAGATCGGCACCGGACTTATGGGGATTGGAATGGCCAGAGGGCCAAGAATACAGGTGACGGCAGTCATGACGCCGATGAGAGTCATGGTGATCAGGGAGATTCGGGAAGATTTTTCAAACATTGTCTTTTCCATATTGAGCATACTCCTTTGCTTCATTTGACTGGTTTCTGAAAACTGTAGACATTATAGAATGAAATGGACAAAATGTCAACCAAAAATTAATGTAGGTTTACAATTGGGAGCGGCTTTGTATAGGGCATTTTTTGAGGTCTTTGGCAGAAGACAAAATACGGAAACTTAAGGTACTGAGGATTGCCAATCTTTTTTGGGTGTGATATAATTGCAATATATGAAATCATTCGTTTCATATATGAAATGAAAAAGAGAGGCGTCATCAGTGTATTTTGTTTCAGGTATTGTGTAATGTGACGTGCCGCAGGGGGCGGCGATCAAAGGGAAAGGAAGGTATTTTTATGGCAAACAGGAAACCCCTTTTAGGCATCATGGGTCTGTCTGACGGAGATCCCGTGGTTCACGAGAAGAGCAAGGACGTGGTTCAGCATCAGCTGGATGTCATTAAAGCGGCTTTGGAGAAAGACGGCCGTGTGGATGTGGTCGTGGCAGACAATCTGGTCAGTTCTGTGGCTTCGGCCAGGGCAGAGGCAGAAAAGCTGAAGGCAAAGGGTGTGGACGGAACAATCTTTTCTTACGGTGTATTCGCCTGGCCGAATTTTTCGGCTGTTGCGGCGAAATATGGACAGGGCCCTTACCTCTTGGCAGCCCAGTTAAATCCGGACTGGCCTGGTATGGTAGCCATGCTGGCGGCAGGCGGCGCGTTGAATCAGCAGGGAATTACCCATTTTCGCGCTTATGGTGATTTTAATGACCCTGAAGTGCTGGAGAGGATCATTACTTTCGGAAAATGTGCCCGTGTGGTAAATGGTTTGAATGGGCAGAAATACGGCCTCATCGGCGGCCGTTCTCTTGGAATGTACAGCGCCACTGTGGATATGCAGGACTGGCAGGATAAGTTCGGTGTGGACGTGGAGCACTGTGATGAGAGTGAAATTGTCCGTCTGGCCGAGGAAGTTCCACAGGAGCAGGTGGATAAAGCCTTCAACTGGCTCACAGAAAAATGTAAGGCTATTGAGTATGACGGACAGAAGTTGACGCCAGAGAAATTAAAAACTCAGATCCGTCATTATGAGGCCATTAAGAAGATTCAGAAGGACAATGAGTTTGATTTTGTCGGTGTGAAATGCCATTATGATATGAGCTGCCACTACTGCACAGAATGTATTGCAGCGGCATTTATGAACGATCCCTACGACTGGGATGGCGCCAAAGAGCCTGTGGTCTATGCCTGCGAGGCAGACTCCGATGCAGCTTTGACCATGCAGATGCTAAAGCTTTTGACCGGTGACCCGGTGGTATTCATGGATGTCCGCCACTGGGATGAAGAAAATCAGGTGCTGGAGTTCTGCAACTGCGGTTCAGAATCCACCTGGTATGCGGCAAAGAGCGACGATCCTGATGAGAATTTGAAGCATGTGACCTTATATCCCTGCCTGGATATCTATGCAGGAGGCGGCTGCCATGTGAACTGCCAGACAGCTCCGGGGCTTTGCACCATCGCAAGACTCTGCCGTTCCATGGATGAAAACGGAAAGCGCAGATACCGCATGGTGATGTTTACTGCGGATCTGGTGTCCATGCCCAAGGAGCGGGAGGAGCTCACCAACAAGGAATGGCCTCATAACTTTGCGAAGCTGCATTTTGACTACAAGGTATTCCTGGATAATTTTGATGCAAACCATGCTCATGCCGTTTACGGTGACCACATCGAGGAGCTTAAGACCATCTGTAAGATGATGAAGATTGATGTGGAAGTACTTGGTGAATAAAGATAAAGCTGGCGGTTTCTTTCGAGAAAGCTCCGTCTGAGTAATTTTTGAGGTTCAAGAGACAAGACAGAAGGCTATATGAAAATGAAAACCCTGAGCAAAAATGGGCGCAGCGCCCAGGCATGCTCAGGGTTTATGTATTTCCGGCAGAATTTTTGACTTTAAAACAATCCGGCCTTGTGTCACAGGCGTTCAGATGATAGAATGGGAACAAGGAGGATGTGCCAATGAATGAAAAAATATACGAATTGATGGACTGGCCGGAAATCGAGGCCCTTGTTTACTCCGAGTGTCAGGAGCCGGCGGGGATCCTTGGTCCCCATCTGACGGATGACGGAGTTTTGATTCAGGCGTTTTTGCCGACAGCGAAGGCTGTTTCTGTGCTCACCCTAAAAAACGGAAAACAATATGAGATGGAACTGGCCGATGAAGCCGGATTTTTTGCGGCGCTGATTCCGGGACAGAGGATTCCCTCCTACGTATTGGAAGTGACCTGGGACAGTGATGAGGTGCAGAAACTCCATGACCCTTACAGCTTTTCTTCCATATATAAAGAGGAAGATATCAGACGCTTTGACGCAGGGATTCATTACGAAATTTATCAGAAGATGGGAGCACATCCGAAGACCCTGAAAGGGGTGCCCGGCGTGGTGTTCTCCGTGTGGGCGCCAAATGCCATGCGGGTCAGCGTAGTGGGAGATTTCAATCTATGGGACGGAAGACGTCACCAGATGCAGCGGATTTCAGAATCCGGTATCTACGAGTTGTTTATCCCAGATCTTCCTGTGGGAACGATTTATAAATATGAAGTTAAATTCAAAGGAGGCCGTCCAAGCCTGAAGGCAGACCCTTATGCCTCCTGTGCGGAGCTTCGGCCTGCGACGGCCTCCATTGTCTATGATCTGGATCAGTATGTCTGGAATGATAAAGCGTGGATGGACCAGAAAAAGGAGGAGGCAGAAAAAGGGAAAAATCTTTCCGGCCCCATGAATATCTATGAGGTGCATCTTGGCTCCTGGAAGCTGCCGGAAAAAGAAGAAGGGCAGGAGAACCTGGAGGCAGAAGCGGCCGGGGAAACAAACGGGATACAGGAAACGCCGGAAACAAAAAAGGAATTTTTGAATTATCGGGAGATTGCACCGGACCTTGCGGCCTACGCAAAGGAGATGGGCTATACTCATGTGGAGCTCATGCCGGTGATGGAGCATCCTCTGGATGAGTCCTGGGGCTATCAGGTGACCGGGTATTATGCCCCCACCAGCCGTTACGGGACGCCGGATGATTTTCGATTCTTTATGGATACCATGCATCAGGCCGGCCTCGGCGTGATTTTGGACTGGGTTCCGGCTCATTTCCCCAGAGATACTTTCGGTCTGGCGGATTTTGACGGGACGGGGCTCTATGAACATAAAGATCCCAGGCGGGGGGCCCATCCCCACTGGGGGACTCTGATCTTCAATTACGGGAGACCTCAGGTGTCTAATTTCCTCATCGCCAATGCCCTTTACTGGGCACAGGAATTCCATGCCGATGGGATTCGCATGGATGCAGTGGCCTCCATGCTGTATCTGGATTACGGGAAAAACGATGGGGAATGGATACCCAATCTGTACGGCGGCAATGAAAATCTGGAGGCGCTGGAGCTTTTAAAACACTTGAATTCCATTTTTAAGAAGAAAAAACTTCCGACTCTGCTGATTGCAGAAGAGTCTACTGCATGGCCGAGGATCACAGGGGATGTGGAAGACGGAGCTGTGGGATTTGACTATAAATGGAACATGGGGTGGATGAATGATTTCCTGGGGTATATGCAGTGCGATCCTCTTTATCGGACATATCATTACGGGGAAATGACCTTCAGCATGATCTATGCCTACAGCGAGCGGTTTATTCTGGTGCTGTCCCACGATGAAGTGGTCCATGGGAAAGGGTCCATGGTAGGGAAAATGCCGGGGGAAACCTTTGAACTTAAATTTTCCAATCTCAGGGCGGCCTATGGTTTTATGATGCTGCACCCTGGCAGGAAGCTTTTGTTTATGGGCCAGGAGTTCGGCCAGATGGATGAATGGAATGAGAAGGAGGGGCTTCAGTGGTGCCTGTTGAACTATGACGTTCACAGAGAACTCCAGGGGTATGTGAAGGCATTGAATCGTCTTTATCTGGAAAGCCCTGCCCTTTGGGCGCTGGACGATGAGCCGGAGGGATTTGAGTGGATTGACTGTACCAATGGGGCAGAGAACATTGCGGTATTTCTCCGAAAGAGCGGGAAAAAGGAAGAGACGCTCTTAGTAGTCTGCAATTTTGTCCCGGTGACCCATGAGGCATACCGGGTTGGGGTGCCTTACGCGGGGAAATATAAGGAAATTTTGAACAGCGACGAGAAGCGCTATGGCGGAACCGGCGTGACTAATTCAAGGGTGAAGCAGTCTGTGGCAGTGGAGGCAGATGAGCGGGAGAATTCCATTTCCATTAAAGTGGCGCCTCTTGGTATTCAGGTGTTCCAGTATATTCCGGTCATAGAGCCGGTAAAAGGGAATGCCGCTGCAAAGAAAAAGCCAAAGGCAAAGAATTCCAAAGGAAAGAGCGCCGGAGTGGAAAAGGTAAAGAAAGCAATGATGGAGGAATCCTAAGTGATCGGTTGGCTGGGGGCAGAGGAGCAGGCCGTCGATGTGGCGGAGGCAGTGAAACAGATTGAAAGGGCCTATGAGAGAGGGAGGTTTCAGACGATGTTGGATGAACTCCCTGACCGGGCGTTAGCCTTCGGACTCCGGGTCCTGGCGGCCCTTCTTCTGTTTTTTATCGGAAGGAAGATCATACGAATGATCGTGAAGGTGACAGAACGCTCCATGGAAAAAGCGGGAGCGGAGATCACCGTGCGGAAATTTGTAAAATACCTGGTGCGGGCCGTCGGCTACATTCTCCTGATTCTTTTAATCCTGAGCGTGGCAGGCGTGCAGCCCA
The DNA here is from genome assembly GCA_022792835.1 of Lachnospiraceae bacterium. Taxonomy (GTDB): domain Bacteria; phylum Bacillota; class Clostridia; order Lachnospirales; family Lachnospiraceae; genus Lientehia. The sequence goes on from JAAWBT010000070.1 coordinate 8,110, forward strand.
CAGCATTTGCCACTGTGGCCAGCTCTGTGACCGTGGCCCTGGGTCTTGCCCTCCAGGGAAGTCTGGGGAACTTTGCCGGCGGTCTTTTGATTATGCTGATCCGTCCCTTCAAGGTGGGAGACTATATTGTGGAGGATACTCACAAGAACGAGGGAACAGTCCGCAAGATCGGCCTGGTCTACACGGAGCTTGTCACCATGGATAACCGGGTGATTGTGGTGCCAAACGGAAATCTGGCCAACAGTAGTATGACCAATGTAACAGCCCAGGAGAAACGGCAGTTAGATTTAAAGGTGGGGATTTCCTATGAGTCTGATCTGAAAGAGGCCAAGGAGCTACTCCTTGGCCTGGTAGAAGCCCACCCTATGGTCATCATAGAAGATGACCACTTTGTCTATGTATCGGAGCTTGGTGACAGTGCGGTGATGCTTGGGCTTCGCTGTTGGGTGACAACTTCGGAGTACTGGAAATGCCGCTGGGATTTGACGGAACAGATCAAGCTGACCTTCGATGAGAAGGGAATCAGTATCCCCTATGGACAGTTGGATGTGCATATTGTAGGGCGGGAGTCTTAAGAAGAAATATTTTGCTTGCAATTCCCCAAAAGAGTGTGCTAATATAAAAAAATGTGTAAACAGATAGGAAACCCCAGGTGTTCCCACGGCGGCGCCTTTTGGGGGAATTTATAAAGGAAGCAGGCATGTGATGAAAACGACAAGAGAAGATGTAAGAAATATTGCGATTATCGCCCACGTGGACCACGGTAAGACGACTCTGGTGGATGAGCTCTTAAAGCAGAGCGGCGTATTCAGAGAGAATCAGGAAGTGGCAGAGCGGGTCATGGACTCCAACGATATCGAGCGGGAGCGGGGCATCACCATTCTTTCCAAAAATACGGCGGTATGTTATAAAGGGACGAAGATCAATATCATTGACACTCCCGGTCATGCAGATTTCGGCGGCGAGGTGGAGCGGGTGCTCAAAATGGTCAACGGTGTCATTCTGGTAGTGGATGCTTTTGAAGGAGCCATGCCCCAGACTAAGTTCGTGCTGCAAAAAGCCCTGGAGCTGGATTTGTCGGTGATTGTCTGTATCAATAAGATTGACCGGCCGGAGGCCAGGCCAGATGAAGTCATTGATGAAGTTCTGGAACTTCTCCTGGAGTTGGACGCCTCCGATGAGCAGCTGGATTGTCCTTTTGTGTTCGCGTCGGCCAAGGGCGGCTATGCGGTGAAGAATCTGGATGACGAGAAAAAGGATATGAAACCGCTGTTCGACACAATCCTTGCCCATATTCCTGCACCGGAGGGAGACCCGGAGGCAGACACACAGATTTTGATCAGTACCATTGATTACAATGAATATGTGGGGAGGATCGGTGTTGGCAAGGTGGATAACGGTTTAGTCCGCGTAAACCAGGAGGTAGCTCTTGTAAACCACCATGATCCGGATAAGTTCAAAAAGGTGAAAATCAGCCGCCTCTATGAGTTTGACGGGTTGGAAAAAGTAGAGGTGGAGGAAGCAAAAATCGGTTCCATTGTGGCCATTTCCGGCATTGCGGATCTTCATATCGGTGATACCCTATGTGCGCCGGAGCATCCGGATCCCATTCCTTTCCAAAAGATTTCTGAGCCGACCATTGCCATGCATTTTATGGTCAATGACAGCCCTTTGGCGGGAACAGAAGGGAAATACGTGACCTCCCGCCATTTGAGGGATCGTCTGTTCCGGGAACTGAATACAGACGTGAGCCTTCGGGTGGAGGAGACGGAAGATGCGGACCGGTTCAAGGTGTCCGGCAGAGGAGAGCTGCACCTTTCCGTGCTCATTGAGAATATGCGCCGGGAGGGATATGAGTTCGCGGTCAGCAAGGCAGAGGTCATTTACAGACAGGATGAAAAGGGTCGGAGATTAGAGCCCATGGAACTGGTTTACATTGATGTGCCTGACGAATTTTCCGGTACGGTTATTCAGAAGCTTTCCCTCAGAAAAGGAGAGCTCCAGGGGATGTCTCCTTCCGGAACCGGCTATACCAGAATGGAATTTGCCATTCCTTCCAGGGGACTCATCGGTTACCGGGGAGATTTCCTTACGGATACCAAGGGGAATGGCGTCATGAATCAGCTTTTTGACGGATATGCTCTCTATAAGGGTGACATCCAGTACCGCCGCCAGGGATCTCTGATTGCCTTTGAGAGCGGGGAGAGCGTGACCTACGGTCTGTTCAATGCCCAGGAGCGGGGAAGTTTGTTCATCGGCGCAGGAGAAAAGGTTTATGCCGGAATGGTGGTGGGCTCCAATGCCAAAGCCGAGGATATTGAGGTCAATGTCTGTAAAACAAAACATCTGACCAACACCCGTTCCTCTGGCTCTGACGAGGCGTTAAAACTGGTGCCTCCGGTGGTCATGAGCCTGGAACAAGCCCTGGATTTCATTGATGCCGACGAGCTTTTAGAAGTGACGCCGGAGCATCTGCGGCTTCGGAAGAAGATCCTGGATTCCAGGATGCGAAAGCGGGCCGGAAACAATAAATAAGATTGTCTAAGAAAAATCAGCCGCTCCGGAAACGGAAGCGGCTGTTATATAAAGGAGGATACAGAAATGAAAGTATTGCTGATCAATGGGAGTCCCCACGAGAAGGGGACTACTTACATGGCCTTAAAGAAGGCAGCGGACACACTGGAAGGCCTTGGCTTCGAGGCGGAGATTTTTCACGTGGAGAAGCTTGGAACCATCTGCATGGACTGCCGCGTCTGTAAAAAGAAAGGGAATAACCGCTGTGCCTTTGACGACTCGGTGAACCGGGCGCTGGAAAAGGCGGAGAGTGCAGACGGCTTTATCTTTGGTACGCCTGTGCATTTTGCTTCTGCTTCCGGGCTGATGACAGCCTTTATGGACCGGGCCTTTTATGCAGGAGGAGGGCTGTTTTCTCATAAGCCGGCGGCAGCTGTGTCCTGTGCAAGAAGAGCCGGTACTACCGCGACGATGGATCAGATGAACAAATATATGACCATCAATCAGATGCCCATCGTGTCCTCCCAATACTGGAACATGGTATATGGGGCCGTTGCAGAGGATGCCCCCAAGGACGAGGAGGGGATGCAGACCATGGAAACCCTGGCAAAGAACATGGCGTGGATTTTATCCTGCATCGAAGCCGGAAAGAAAGCGGGAATCCATCCCCCCGCACCTGAACCGGCGGTGCGGACGAATTTTATCCGATGAATTTCCACTTTTTTCCCTGAACATAAGGTTTGGCAACTCAGAGTCCGCTGCTCCATCAATTACCCAGGCGGCAGCACATTCTCTTCTGGCGGCAAGACGGGATTTTCTGCCGGAATCTCCGGAACCGGCGGATTTGCCTCGGAAGAGGGCTGCTGCTGAGGCGGGCTGTTGTCTTCGGGAGCGGACTCGCCGGTCTGAGTCTGGCCGTCTTCCCCGGTCATGAAGGGGAAGGGATAGCCGGTGTGGATGGGACAGGTGCTGTTTCTTAAAGATTCCGGGAGGAGATAGGCATTGTCGTCCGTATTTCCGGCGGGCTCGTCGGTCAGGGTCCGGTAAATGCGGTTTTCCCGAAGCTGTTCCGGACAGAATTCTGTGGCAAGGACACCGCTCAGGCGACACACAGTGACTCTTATATGGTGGTCACAGACCTCGGTAGGCGCAGTACCCCTGGCGAAGTATTCTGTGTAGACCATAGTTCCGGCGGGGTCCGCATCGCAGACTCCGGGTACGGCCAGCTTGCCGGATTTATGGCAGATGGAAGCCTCCTCAATATTACTGGGCATGGCCGGAAATTCCTTGGCGGGAAGTCCTTCGCAGGCCCGGGACATAATGTTGCGCCACATGATTCTCACGTCAGGGCCAGTAGTCAATTCTGCATTTTCGTCATAGCCCTGCCACACACCCAGGGTGTAGTAGGGAGTGTAGCCTACAAACCAGATATCATTGGTATTGGTGGTAGTACCGCTCTTTGCCGCTGTAGGCATGTTGTCGAGTCTGGTTTCCGTTCTGCTGGTCGGAATATCAGAATGGTTATAAAGGAGAGAATACTGACAGACTCCTTCCATGGCATTGGTCAGGAGCCAGGCAGTGGACTCCTTGATTACCGTGTGTGTTTCCGGCTGGTTGTCGATGATGATCTTTCCGTTTCGGTCCACAATTCGTGTGTAATAAATCGGCTCCGTATAGATTCCCTGGTTGGCGATGGCCGCGTAGGCGCCTGTCAGCTCCAGATTGCTGACCCCGTGGGTGATGCCGCCCAGACAGAGGGGGGCGCCGATGTCGGTGAACACCTCTCCTGTGGTTTCATTTACTTCACTTTCCACCAGGGAAGTGATTCCGAAATCCAGAGCGTACTGATAACCGGTCTGAGGAGTCACTGTATTCATCAGGGCTTTTAAGGCAATGATATTCATGGAATAGACAATGCCGTCGCGGATATTGGCATAGCCTACAAAGTGGTCTCCCCACCAGTTGGCGAAATCTTTATGATCCAGAGAATAAGGCGCGTCATAATAGACGGAACCCAGGGTGGAGCCGGAGCTGTCCAGAGCCGGGGCGAAAGCAGTCAGGACCTTGAAGGTGGAGCCGGGCTGTCTCAGAGTATCTGTGGCGCGGTTTAAGCTTAAGCTGGCCGTTTTTTCTCCGCGGCCTCCGCTTATTGCCAGGATATAGCCAGTCGCCTGATCCATAAGGACACAAGAGCTCTGCGGCTGCAGGGTGATATCCAGCCGTTCTCCCGGAATGGTGTCTGTTCTGGAGACAACAGTGGCTCTGTATTCTTCCACAATCTGCCGTATCTCCTCCTCCGTCTCATAAATCAGTTTGACCTGTTCCCCGCCGTTTTGCTTCCGCAGCCAGCTGCGGATGTGGTTTTCCGAATAATTGTCCGTGGTGCCGTCAGGGTGAGTGACAGAAAGACGGTAGGTAAAGCTGTAGCGGATCTCGCTGTTTGCATAATTGTCCGGGGAAGAGATTTCTTCGTCCACGATTTTCTGCAGTTTCGGGTCCTGAGTGGTGTAAATCCTAAGACCACCGCTGTAAAGCAGGGTGCGGGCCTCCGTCTCAGAGTACCCGGCTTTTTCCTGGAGATCTGAAAGGACCTGGACGATGGTTTCATCCACAAAATAACTGTATATGGAGGATTCACTGTCTCTGGCGGCATCCACCTCCTGGATTCTCGTATAGACGTCATCAGCCTGTGCTTCCTTCTGTTCCGCCTCTGAGATGTATCCCTGTTCCTGCATATATTCGAGGACAATATCCCTCCGTTTGACATTTTCCTCTGGATGGGTAATGGGGTTGTATCTGGTGGGATTGCTGGTGACAGCGGCAATGACGGCACACTCCGACAGAGTCAGTTCACTGACATTTTTTCCGAAATAACGTTCAGAAGCAGCCTGAACGCCCAGCGTGTTGGCTCCCAGGTTGATGGTGTTGAGATAATTCTGGAGAATGATCTCTTTATCCATGGTCTTTTCTAACTGGATGGCCAGATACTGCTCCTGTACCTTCCTCTTTACCTTGGAACCGAAGGAAGTCTCCATACCGCCGTCGAAAGCGACATTTTTGATGAGCTGCTGGGTGATGGTACTGGCGCCCTGATCCAGCTCGCCGGACAAAAGCCCCTGGAATACGGCCCTGGTGAGCCCTTTGATGTCCACGCCGTTATGATCCCAGAAACGGGCGTCCTCGATGGCAATAAAAGCGTTGACCAGGTTCGCCGGCATTTCTGAGTATTCCACCGGCTGCCTGTTGGAGCCGGCCATGACAAGAGTCTGTATTTCATTTCCCTCTGCATCATAAATGATAGTGGCAGAAGCGTTGGGCGACATATCCAGAGTATTCAAATCCGGGGCAGAATTTAAAATGCCGCGGAACATTCCAAGGCCAGAGGAGATGACCAGCACGATCAAAGCGAGGATGCCGGTTAAAAAAGCCTTGAAAGTCAGAATGCCGGCTTTTGTTTTTCGCCTGGCAGACTTCGAAGAACAGGAGTGAATCTGCTTTTTCAGGCCGGATTTTCCATAATTCATAAAATAACCTCTTAACTATATAATAGGAAACGTCATATATATTTTCCTTAGTATACCAAAAAAACAGAGAGAAAGAAAGGGGGAATTCCGAAAGGCCGGGGTTGCCCAAGGGGAGCATCTGTATTACAATGGTGTTATGACAAAAAGGCCGGGAGGAAAATATGAGACAGAGTTATCTGGAGGTATATGAGGGGGGCGAAGGAGAATTGGTGGAAAAAAAATCCCGTTTTATCGCAACAGTGCGTCCCGCAAAGTCAGAAGATGAGGCGGCGGTTTTTATAGAAGAGATGAAAAAGAAGTACTGGAATGCCAGCCACAACTGTACCGCTTTCTGCATTGGACGGGGGAACGAACTGACTCGCTGCAGCGACGACGGGGAGCCGGGAGGCACGGCGGGGCGGCCCATGCTGGATGTGCTTTTAGGCGGGGGGATCCACAATGTGTGCGTGGTGGTGACCAGATATTTCGGGGGGACCCTTCTGGGGACAGGCGGTCTGGTGCGGGCTTACTCTGGGGCAGTCAGAGAGGGGCTTAAGAACAGTGTGATTTTAAACAAGCGTCCGGGAAAGGAAGCAAAGATCATCTGTGATTACAATGGACTGGGAAAGCTTCAGTATATTGCCGGGCAGATGAAACTTCCTGTTCTGGATACAAAATACACCGACCAGGTGAGTACCAGGATGGTTCTGCCGGAGGAGGAGGCGGATGCCTTTATAAAACGGGTCACAGAGGCCACGGGCGGAAAGGCCATGATTGAGATCCTTGGAACCCCTTATTTTGCAGAAAATGCCGGAGAGATTCTTCTTTTTGAGGAGTAATTACTATTAAATCCATCCTCCGTCCAGGGTGACGATCTGTCCGGTCAGATAGTCCGGGGCCGACAAAAGACGCCAGGCCATGTCCGCCGCCTCTGCCACAGTGCCGAGGCGGCCTGCCGGGATCTCTAAGGCCAAAGCATTTCGTTCCTCTTCCGAAAGGAAGCGGTTCATGTCTGTGTCAATGGCGCCGCAGGCCAGGGCATTGACCTGGATGCCAGCAGGGGCCAGCTCTTTTGCCAGGGCTTTTGTCAGGGCATTGACGCCGCCCTTTGTGGCAGAATAAGCGGCCTCGCAGGAAGCTCCGACACTTCCCCAGACAGAAGAGATATTTAAGATTCTGCCGCTTTTCGCCGTCACCATGGAGGGGATGGCCAGACGGCAGCAGTAAAAGACAGAGGACAGGTTGACGCCAACCAGGCCATTCCATTCAGCCTCGCTCATGTCCTGCAAAAGACCGATGTGGGAGACACCAGCATTGTTTACAAGGACATTTACAGGGCCAAAAGACGCCTGGGTTTTGTTGAAAAGCTCTTTGCAGGCGGCAAAATCAGATACATCGGCAGCCACGGCCAGACAGGGGGCCCCAAGGGCCAGAAGCTCCTTTCTGGTATTTATGAGAAGCGCCTCATTTTTGGCGCAGATGACGAGGCGGAAACCTTCTTTTGCAAGGCGCAGGGCAATGGCCTTTCCGATGCCGCGGGAAGCGCCTGTGATCAGTGCTGTTTTTATGGAACTCATACAATTTCCTTTCTGTATACTCTCATGGGATACGGACGGAAAATTTTTTTAGCCGCCAATATAGTATAGCATAACTGGGGGAAGGGCGCTATGGAAAAACAGGATGGAGAGGACGTTTTATGGAAAATATCTTACTGTCTGTATGGATTTTCCGGTGTTAAAAGAACAGTTGAATAAATTATTTAAGACCGGTAAAGAGGAGGGATGTCTATGAGGAGACAAGTGAAGCTTTCTCCGGGACCGCTTTTAAATGAGCGGGGCGAACTGAGCCAGGCAGGCTATGCCACGTCATTGGTAAAGGAGTATGACAGGAAGCTTGTGAGAGGGGGACGTTTTCGGATCAAAGAGTGGGACTATTATCTGATTCACAACAGCCGGTATGGGGTGGCGCTGACCTTGGATGACAATTCCTACATGGGGCTTGTGAGCATCTCCTTTCTGGATTTCGAGAAGAGGACAGAACATACGGCCAGCCCTATGACCTTGTTTCCCATGGGAAAGACTGGATTTCCGAAAAGTTCTGGAGCAGGAGACGTGTCTCTGGAACAAAGGAACATGAAAATGTCTTTTCGTCACGAGGGCGGCAGACGGATTCTGGATGGGGAAATCCAGAGGTTTGAGAACAGCCTGCCCATCCGGGTCCATTTTGAGCTGACAAAGGAGCCGGAGGACAGTATGGTCATTGCCACACCTTTCCCGAAAAAAAAGACGGCCTTCTATTATAATCAGAAGATCATCGGGATGCGGGCCATGGGAAAGGTGGAATATGCGGGGTGTGTCTATGAATTTAAGGAGGAGGACAGCTTTGCTCTCTTAGACTGGGGCAGAGGAGTCTGGACCTATGACAACACCTGGTATTGGAGTGCCGCCATGGGAATGTGCGGCGGCGAGGTATTCGGATTTAACCTGGGTTATGGTTTTGGCGATACCTCAGAAGCCACGGAAAATATGCTGTTTTATAAAGGAAGGGCCCATAAGCTGGATGAGGTCCGGTTTCTGATTCCTGGTGAAGATGTGGGAAAGATTGATTATCTGAAGCCCTGGACCTTTACCTCCTCTGACAAGAGACTAGAGCTTTCCTTTACGCCGATTTTGGACCGGAAAGCATACACCTCGGCGGGTCTCATCTTAAGCGACCAGCATCAAGTGTTCGGTTATTTTGACGGAGAGGCAGTCCTTGACGACGGAACCAGGCTTTTGGTGAACCATATGCTGGGGTTTGCCGAGAAAGTGCGAAACAAATGGTAAGAGAACCCACGGTTCTCTCACCGCTCCCACCGCCCGGAGGCCCCGCAGGGAAGAATCAGCCCGGTTTCAGTGACAGGAAGCCCAACCTCATCAGAGGTAACGCGGCCGCCCAGCTGTTTCAGAGTGACTCCCAGCATATAGGAGAGGACCGCGGGAGCCAGCCCAGTGGTGTAGGAATTGATCAGAAAGAACAAAGGCTCGTCAGATAAAAGTCTGGCGCAGAGCTTCACCAGGGAAAAGATACTCTCCTCGATTTTCCAGATTTCTCCCTTTGGCCCGCGCCCATAAGAGGGAGGGTCCATGATAATGCCGTCGTAATGGTTCCCGCGGCGGCTCTCCCGCTCTGCGAATTTCACACAATCATCCACGATCCAGCGGACGGGGGCATCTGAAAGGCCGGAGGCCACGGCATTTTCTCTAGCCCAGGTCACCATGCCCTTGGAGGCGTCCACATGGGTCACCTGGGCGCCGGCGCGGGCGGCGGCCAGGGTAGCTCCTCCGGTGTAGGCGAATAGGTTCAGGACCTTAACGGGCCTGTCCGCCCTTTTTATAATAGAAGAGAACCAGTCCCAGTTGACCGCCTGCTCCGGAAAGAGGCCGGTGTGTTTGAAGCTGAAGGGCTTCAAATGAAAGGTAAGGTCAAGGGGCTTATAGCCGATGGACCACTGCTCGGGCAGATGGAAGAATTCCCATTCTCCGCCGCCCTTACTGCTTCTGTGATAGTGGCCATTCTTTTTTCTCCATCCAGAATGTTTTCTGGGGGTATCCCAGATGACCTGGGGGTCAGGGCGCACCAGCAGGTAATCGCCCCACCGTTCTAATTTTTCCCCCTTCGAGGTATCTATGATTTCATAGTCATTCCAATGATCTGCAGTCCACATGGGTAGGCTCCTTTCAGACAAATGTCCGCAGCCGGCTGCGGGTATACAGGTTTACCAAGCCCATTATAAAGAGTTTTGTGCAGTCCGTCAATTACAGGTTTGCTTAAGCTTTCGCATTTTTATTTCAGAAAATGTGGAAACTCAAGTCAGATTTACCTCCTCTTGACAGCAGGCGGGCATGTCGATACAATGGTAATCAGATATGAGAAATATTTTGGGACAGTTTCAAAAGGATGATAAGGAGGAGCAGGATTGGCTGAAGATAGGGAAATAGTGAAAAAATGGAGGAAGGACCGGTGGCTGCGGGTCGGTGTGACGGCGGCAGTCGTCCTGCTGGTGGGAATTCTCCTGGTGACTGGCCGGGTGTGGACAATCATATCGGAGTATTCATTTAAGATTAAAAGTACTTACTGGCCGTCAAAAGAAGTCCTCTTCGAAGAAATCTGGTCGCTGGAGTTTCGGGAGGAGTTTGATACAGGAAAGAGAGTGGGTGGCTTTGGAAGCTGGGCTCTCTCCATGGGAAATTTCCGGAATGAGGAATTTGGAAATTATACCCTCTATGGAAATAATTGCTGCAAAGCTTATGTGGTGGTTGAAACGGCGGATGGCATGGTCGTGGTCAACGAAAAGGACAGGGAGAAGACACTAAAGCTGTATGAAAAGATAAAGGAGCGATGGGAGAATACCCATTAAGACAGCTCTGGGCCAGAAAGAGGAACAGATGACAGATGAGAAAAAAATGCAGATTGAGGAGCAGCTTTTAGAGCTTCCTCTTGCCCAATATGCCTATATCCGGCCGGAGCAGCTTACGTTTTCGGAGCAGGTGCGTGACATCTGCGAGGCAGAGTGTCCGAGATATGGGACAACCTGGGCCTGTCCGCCCGCTGTGGGGACGGTGGAGGAATGCCGGGAAAAATGCCTTTCTTATGAGGAAGGATTTTTGTTTACTACTTTTTCTGAGGTGCCAGATATTGCGAACCTGGAGGAAACACTGGCTTATCGTGAGGGGCATGAGGAGATCACAAGGCAGGTGTGTGGGATTTTTAAGGACCAGGGCGTCGAGGTGATGGCCCTGTCCACAGAGTCCTGCAGCATTTGCGGACAGTGCTCTTATCCGGCGGGGCCCTGCCGCCACCCGGAAAAAATGTTTCCTTGTGTGGAGAGTTACGGGATCTTGGTGACGGATTTGGCGGAGAAGTGCGGTATTGAATTTATGTATGGGGGCAATGTGGTGACCTGGTTTAGTCTGCTTTTGTTTCGGAGTATTCTATGAAGAAATATTTTAAGATCGGCTTGGATGTGGATGATATTCTGTTTTCCTGCAATGAGTATGCCGTGTCCCTGGCCAATGAAACCTATGGGTTTGAGCCGCCTATGACGGTGGAGGAAATCCGGTCTTGGGGAAAGACGGGGAAGCGGACGGACCTGCTCCTTGATTATTACCGGAGAGAGGATTTTGTGAGAAACCAGCCGCTGCTTCCCGGTGCGGCGGAGTTTGTGAAAGAGCTTTCCAGGCGGGCCGAGGTATTTTTCATTACGGCTCTGCCTCCGAAACTGATGGGAATCCGGGCCGCCAGGCTGATGGAGGCATTTCCCATGGTGCCGGGAGAGAATATTATTATGGGGTTCCGGAAAGAACTGATGAATGTAGACATGTTGTTGGATGACGGGGGCCATAACATTTCCGCTTCCAGCTCTGCTTACCCGGTGCTGATGCGCAAACCCTGGAACCGTCACATGACGGGCTGCATTTCGGTGAACAATTACGAAGAGTTTCTGACCTTTCTGGATATCCTGATGGAACCGGCGGCATATCAGTGGGAGGAGGCGGCGGGAAGCCGGGTCATTGCCCTGATCGGTCCTTCTGGTTCGGGAAAAACGGAAATTATGGAAACATTGATCCAAAGGGGAGGAGCCGTCCGGGCAAAATCCTATACGACCCGGACGAAAAAGGGCGGTGAGGAGGATGGCGCCTATCACTTTGTCACACCGGCGGAATTTGGACGTCTGGAACAGGGGGGAGAATTTTTTGAGACTACCCGGTATGCCGGGAACAGCTACGGAAGCATGGAAAAGGACGTCCGAACGATTCTGGATAGCGGAAGAGATGCCGTCATGGCGGTGGATATCTGCGGCGGGATCGCTCTCAAGCGGGCTTTTGGAAAGCAGGCGCTTCTGGCCTTTACAGAAAAGCCCAGGGAGGAGCTGATTGCCTCCATTCTGGACAGAGATTGTCCAAAAGAAGAAAAGATCAAGAGGATTTTGTCACTGGATACGGAGTTTCGCAATGAAGAGTTCTGCGATGTAACGGTGCAAAGTGCAGAGGAACTTTTGCCACAGGGCACATGAAGACGCACATCATCTGGCATAAAAATACATCATAAAGAAAGAGAGAATGATATGGCAAACAGAAACGGGAAGTGTCCCAAATGCGGTGGTGAACTGAGCATTCCGGAGGAGCTTGCAAGGTTTTCCTGTATGTACTGCGGCGCGGTGCTGACTCAGGAGGAGTTAGTCATCCCCCGGGAGAAAAAGGAAAAGAATCCTCTGGAGGATGTGCTTGGGAAGCTGTATGAAAACGGGGATGAAAAGGCGGAAGATCTGATTGACCAGATGCTGGAGATGGATCGGTTCAGTCCCAAGGCCAATGAAATCTATGCGAGGCTCCACTTCAATGAGATTCTTTTTGATCATCTGCATGTCATGGAGCATTTCAACCGTACGGAATATGCCTCCTGCTTTGACAACTATAAAAGGCAGTGCCATCCAGTGCTGGAGACTGTGGACAGGTACGCAATGGTCACAGAGGATAAAGGCGAGGCTTTGATGCATGAGCTGGCGGCGGGCCTTGTAAAAGCCATAGACGAGGCGGTGGCGGCTGATGCCACTCTTCGCTCCAGGAATGCCCGTATGATGAAGCTGGATCAGTATAAGACAATTCTGGCCGTCTATACCATTCCCATGGTACAGGAGCAGAAGCTTTCCGTCGGCAAAAAGCTGGCAGATATTCTGGTGGAGGAGTGGATCGGGGCTCATCCGAAATCAAAGATTGTAAAGGGAAGCTACGAGGATATGGCGACCGGTTTCCGCAAAGGAAAGCTTTGCTTTATCACCACGGCAGTCTGTGATTCCTTTGGGAAGGCTGACGACTGTTATGAGCTTATGAGTTTCCGGGATTTCAGAGATATCCATATGTTAAAGACGCAGGAGGGGCGAAAGCTGGTAGAAGAATACTACAATATCGCTCCGGCCATTGTCACCTGCATTGATCTTGGAGAGGATCGGGCGGCAGTCTACGAAGAAATCTGGAAGGAATGGCTTTCCCCTTGCCTTTCAGACATTGAGGCCGGAAGGAGAGAAGCCTGCGGCAAGAGGTACCAGGAGATGGTGGAAGCTCTGAAAGTGCGGTATCTGTCATAAAAAGTTGAAGAAAAAGTAGAAATTTGCCCCCGGAGATCATGGAGCGGACCGGCAGGCTCTCCGGCTGCGCTGTACCTGGGAATTTTTGAAGGAGGGCCGCTCCATCAAAGAGGCAGCTGTTTTGAAAAAGTTTAGAAAGTTATAAATTTTTTTATGGCTTCCGGTTTGTACAAGTGATATACTTATATTGATCGTAGATTTATTATGGAAGGAGGGCATCGACATGTACGCTGCCATTGATTTGTCTAAATACATGGTTTCTAAATGTGTGAGAGAGGATCATCCGATCAGCAATATGCAGCTTCAGAAAATTCTTTATTATGTCCAAAAGGATTTTTTGAGAAACGGAGAAGAGGCATTTCCTGATGATATTGAAGCATGGCAGTTCGGACCCGTTGTCCCCAATGTATATTATTATTTTTGCGGGTTTGGAGCAATGCCCATATCCAGCATATATGGTGGGGCTGAAATCGAAGAGAGGGATAGGGCTGTCATTGATAAGATTGTGGAGGCAAAAAGGAAACTGAACCCGTGGGTGCTTGTGGGTGAAACTCATAAGCCCGGCGGTGCATGGGACCAGATTTACAGACATGGGACTGGAAATCATCAGGTAATTCCCATTGATCTGATAAAGGCGGTGGGATGAGCCTATGGATCTCAATAAAGAAAAACAACAGAGAAGGGACACCTCACATAAGGAAGTGTCCCTTCGGGCATTTTAGAGAATTTGTAATGACGGTTGGATATAAATGAATTGCATTAGGCAACAGGCGGAGGAAGTCATTTTCGCAGAACTGATTTATAATTGATTATGATAGTGGCATTGGTGAAAAGCTAATGCCACCTTTAACATTTGCGGAGGTGGAAAAATTCATTAGTGTATGGTAAAGTTAGGAAACGAATACGCAAGCTCTGGATAGGAT